>JBFMDH010000008.1:0-73309 GCA_040754075.1 Acidobacteriota bacterium | reverse complement strand
GATGGGGCCGGTCATCTATTTTCAGACCACCGGCACGCAAACTCTTCGCGTGCAAGCCCGCGAAGATGGTTTCTCGATTGACCAGATTGTCTTGTCGCCGCAAACCTATCTCAACAGTTCGCCCGGCGCGCTAAGAGATGACAACACCTTGTTGCCCAGCACACTCGGAGGCGGCGCTCCACCTCCGCCCAATCAACCGCCGCAAGTTACTGCTTCAGCATCTGTGACCTCAGGGATTGCGCCGCTCAATGTCTATTTTCTCGGAGTCGCGACCGACTCGGATGGATATATCACGGCGACCAATTGGGATTTCGGTGATGGTCAAACATCGAACCTACTTTCTCCGGGTCATGCCTATACCGCTGCCGGAAATTTCACGGCGCGGCTTACGGTCACAGACAATGTCGGAGCCACTGCTTCCAGCACGATTAGCATAACCGTTACCAATCCTGTACAACCGCCACCTACAACCGGGCAACAGGTGCGCGCCATCAGTTGGAACGCGCAATTCGGCATGGGAACCGATAACGTTTATGATTTGAATCGTCAGGCTACCTATATGGCGAATCAATCACCCGATGTCATCGGCATGTACGAAGTTGAACAAAGCGGCGTGAAAAATATGCCGCAACAGTTGACCAGTTTGATGAGCCAGAGAACCGGTGTTACGTGGAATTATTACTGGGTTCCGAAATATCCCGGTTGCACCGAAGGCAATTTCATTCTGACCAAATGGCAAATTGTCAGCACCAGTTATCGCTATTTGAGCTATCAACGCTCGGTCGCTCAGGCAACCTTGAATATCAATGGTAAGGTGGTCAATTTCTTTACCACTCACCTCGACCCCGATTCGTCCGGCTATCGCTCGACGCAAATCAATGAGATGAAAAATTTCATGTCGGGATTTGCCGAACCTCGCATCGTTGCCGGTGATTTCAATGCCGGTCCCGATTGGCCGGAAATTGCTTCGATGACGGCAAATTATTTTGATTCGTGGAACGAAGCCTATAATGCCGGCTCAGCCCTGGCTTACCCGGATAATCCTGTAGTCTGGATGACGCGCACCCGTCGCGGTCGAATCGACTACATATTCTATTCAAGAGGCGCAAGCAACCTCACGCTCACCGGCACCCATATTCCTGACCTGCGCGATTTAAGCAGAACGCCGGTTCAGTATATTGGCACGCTCGATGATAAAGGCGTTCGCCCCTCGGATCACAATATGATGGTGGCAACGTTTCAGGTGCGGTAAACGCAAAGCCTAATTGCATCCGCAAGGAAGGTAGATTTTTTGTGGATGAATAGTTGAATGATAAATGAAAGAGCGTGCGGAGCGATTTAACGGCTTTGCATGCTCTATTCATTTATCGTTGCTCAGGGTTTGGCAGCTTTAAAGTTGTCGAAAATCACGGTTCCCGGCGCTGTCGCTTCGGCTTGCCAGGTTCCGGCTTTCAATTCAAATAACATTGAAGCAAGTGGCACACTCGCAGTGTTCCAGGCTTGAGTTGCGCGAACCACCCAACTCCCCGGTACGCCACCGCTCCCGGTTGCCGTTTCAAAAATCACATTTCCGGTTACCGAATCATGGCGAATCTGCATGAAGCGATGATTAACCGCATCATATGGCATGGTGAATAAATTGGTTTTTACGCCGCCAACCTTCTTCTGACAAATGAGATTGCCGGACTCGACATAAATTCGATAATAGTTATTTTCATCTTTGCCGATGGTCACCATCGCGTCGGCAGCCGTGGTTGCAACCGGCGCTTGCAGCAGTTCAACGTAGACATATCCACCCGAAAAGTTATACATCGTTTGAGAGCGCACGCCATTGTAATGCGAACCCGAAAGATTCTGTTTCAACGCGCCGATTTCCAATCGCTGATTTTTTTCGACCACCAGGACACTGGTATCCGTAAAGCCGCTGAAAACACTATTGCTCAACCATTTCGAGGTATCGAGCAAATTGTCATTGAAATCATCCGCTAATAACACGGTTTCCGTTGACGTATAGGTGAAGCCATTGGTTAAGGTCGCGCTCTCACTATTGGGATTTGTGACGGTTACATTCACCGCCCCGCCTGCGTGTGCAGGCGTCGTCGCCGTAATCGTTGTGCTGCCGACGACGGTAACATTGGTGGCAGCAACTCCACCAAAACTAACCGTTGCGCCGGTCACAAAACCGGTTCCGCTGATGCTGACCGATGTACCTCCATTAATGAGTCCGTTGTTCGGCGTAACCCCGGTGAGGATGGGCGCAGTATTCGTACCGCCGAAAAACTCTGACATATTCGCAGCAGTTGCCGCAGCGCCCGGATAAGCCGTCAGCCCTAAGGCTTCGGCAATGAGCCTCAGGGTATTTTCATGTTGATAAAAAGTTGTCGATTGATGATTCTGGCGAGTGCGCGAACTGACCACCAGCATCGCCACGTGTCCACCCCCGTGCTCTAAATCGTCATTTGCCGATTCATCAAATACGATGACCAGCAAACCATCCTGTTGAAATTGCGGGCTGGCAATCAACGGGTCAATATTGGTTTTTAACCAACCATCGGCGCGCGCCAGTTTTTCGGTGTCTGTACAATTGGGCGTGCTCTGCGGACAGTCATGCGAGTTGTTCAATTGATTGGGAACGATGAATGAATAGTTGGGCAGTTGTTGATTTGCCAGATCATCGGCAAATTGCGCAAACGGCACCAGTTTGTTGGTCTGCGGGGGCGAATCCAGTACATCCGAAAAATAAGCGAACGGATTATGCCGTTTAACATAAGGGTATTGATCGCCGCCTGTGTAACCAACCGATGGCAAACTTTCTGCATAAGATTTCCAACTCTTACCATCCGCAATCAGACGGCGAACGATATTATCGACGGTTACGGGTCCCGAAAAATTTGAATCATTGGTAATGACCTGTCCAGTGGTCAGCCAGAAGTAGTTGCCTATCGACGGTTGCGTGTTCGCAAAATAATTGGTTGCGAGTCCATATCTCGATGCCAGGGTGTTGAGGTAGGGCATCGCCGGATTGCCAATCACATCCGAATAACGATGATTCTCTTCAACCACCAGAAAGACCTGTCCAAACGAAGGCACAGGCGATGACCCTGTATAAGTAAATCCGTTGGTTAGCGTCGCACTTTGATTGTCGGGATTGGTAACCGTCACGTCCACCGCCCCGGCGGTGTGCGCAGGCGTTGTTGCAGTAATTGAAGTGGCACTTACAACATTGACATTGGTTGCGGGTGTTCCGCCAAAACTCGCCGTAGCGCCGCTAACGAAACCTGTGCCGGAAATCGTTACCGTCAAACCACCGGCTACTGTGCCAGTGTTTGGTGAAATGCCGGTAATGGTCGGCGCAGGCGCGGGCGGCGCGTTATAGGTGAAGCCATTGGTAAGCGTCGCGCTTTGATTATCGGGATTGGTTACGACTAGGTTTACGATTCCGGCTGCATGCGCAGGTGTAGTCGCATTAATCGTTGTACTGCTCAACACACTGACATTGGTTGCCGCGGTTCCTCCGAGTGTGACGGTCGCGCCGTTTACGAAATTGGTTCCGCTGATGGTGATTGCCGTCCCGCCATCGCTTGAGCCGGAATTGGGCGTGACTGAATTGATGGTTGGCGTTGCTGCTGGCGGAACCCCGGTTTCAGGCAAGATGGTGTTGTCATCTCTCAACGCGCCGGGCGAACTGTTGAGATAGGTTTGCGGCGACAAGACAATCTGGTCAATCGAGAAACCATCTTCGCGGGCTTGCACGCGGAGGGTTTGCGTGCCGGTAGTCTGAAAATAGATGACCGGCCCCATCGCCCCGACGCCCCAGCCATTATCCTGCCAGCCCCAGTTTGATAACCCGCACCCCGAACAATCTTCCAGATTGATGACCGTTGAATCCGTCGAATTGATTCGGAAAACTGCCTCGTTGGTTGAGTTGACGCTATCGGAAAACTGCACGAAATAGGAATCATTATAAGGCGAATTATTTGCCGCCTTGCTGCGTGTCCACAAGCGATAGGGAATGCCACCTTGGGCATTGAAGGTCAACTCGAAATAGTGTGCGGGACTGGCGAGCGCGGTTATCAATTTTGGCGCGCCGAAATCGACATTGGCAATCGCCGCGCCTCCGGCTGCCGTGGTATCCGCAACCACCGAGAAATTTCCGACTCGTACACCAGCCTCAGATGCATAGAGCACCACGTCCGGCAACGGCGTTGATGAAGTGTAGATATAGCCGCCGCCGAGCGTCGCGCTTTCATTATTCGGATTCGTAACCGTGACGCTGACGCCCCCGACACTATGCGGTGGGGTGGTTGCGGTAATCGCCGTGCTGCTTGCGACATTCACATTCGCCGCCGCAATGCCATCAAAAGTGACGGTTGCGCCGCTCACAAATTGTGTCCCACTAATCGTCACTTGCGTGCCACCATCAACGGTTCCCGAATTGGGCGTCACCGACGTGATGGTCGGTATGGTCGATGAGGAAGGTGAATAGGTAAAGCCGCCCGCAGCGGTCACACTTGCCCCTTGATAATAATTGGCCACCACGACATCAACTGCACCGGCGCTGTGGGGCGGGGTTCTTGCAGTAATTGTAGTGCTGTTTAAAACGGTTATCGTAGTCGCGAACACCCCATCAATTTTTACCGTCGCTCCATATGTAAAATCGGTTCCGCTGATGGTGATTAAAGTATCTCCACTAGCAGACCCGCTATTGGGGGTAATCGAATTGATGGTTGGTGGTGAAGGCGGCGCGACATATTTAAACGCATTGAGCCGCGAAACACTTTGATTATCGGGATTGGTGACGACCACATCTACGAGACCCGCTGCATGCGCAGGCGTCGTCGCGGTAATCGTGAAACCGCTATTGGTGACCGAAACATTCGTCGCCGGTTGACCGCCAATGAGTACAGTTGCACCCGTGACGAAATTCGCACCGGTAATCGTCACCGTAGTTGCGCCCGCAGGATTGCCGGTTTCGGGCGCGATTAAATTGATGAATGGCGGTGGCGCAGTGGTCGAACCGGTATAAGTAAATGCATCACTCAACGCGCCTCGTCCGCCGTTACTGTTGACCACGACTACATCCACCAGACCGTTCGCATGCGCCGGAACCCGCGCGGTTATCGTCGAACTATCGACAACATTGATATTGGTTGCCGCGAGGTTGCCGACACTAACTGACGCGCCGCTTGCGAATCCCGTCCCGCTAATGGTTACGGTGGTTCCGCCGAAATTAGCGCCAGAGGTTGGCATCACCGATGCCACCGTCGGCGGGTTTGCGGGCGGACTTCCCGATGCCGTGATAAAGCTGATGACCGTACTGCCAGCCGTCCGGTTTGCCATAGTTTTTCCGACGACGCGCCAGTAATAAGTTACACCGGGAGCTAGTCCCGAAACCGTGAAGGTCTCGGCAGTCCCGGGTCCCGGCGAACCGGTTTGCACATCGGCTGCGATTAACGGAGGCGTCGCATTGGTGCCGAAATAAATATCATATTTGTGCGCCCAGTATCCGCCTTCCCACCTGAGAGCCAGGCTGGTTGGTTGATCGGTTGCGCCATTTGCAGGCACGCGACTGGTCGGCGCATCCGGCGGCAGCGGAACAAACGGTTCCATTTCAATATCGGAATTCCATTTGCGCTCGAATTCATTGACGAAGAAATTAAAAAACCAGGGCTTGACCGTAAAATAGTTATGCTCCTGTTGATAGTTGGAAGACGGGCCTGTCCAGTTTGACGAACCGAAAATCGTCAATCCTTGCCCGTACAGCAAAACGGTTTTCTGATGGTTCAACCCCAGATGTTTCCGATGTTTGACCTGAACCCCTGCCAGATACATCTGATCGACATTCCACGAATGCCATAATCGTTCAGGGTCGCGGTATTGCTCCGGTTCGGTTAACAGGCGTGTAAGAATGCCGCGATTGCTAGCCGCAATCATCGCATTGGTGAAATCCTGATTGGTAATGCGATACATGATGGCATCAACTTTTTGAGTTTCATGATTGAGGAGATAAACCGTACGGTTGCGAAAATCTTCTGTACTCAAAGAACTGGGGGGAAAATTTAACTCCGGGTCAATTGGCGTTATCGCATACCTGCGAGTTAATGGCCCGGTGATGTTGGCATAGTTTCCATATAAAACCGTGTCCGTCCATAAATCGTCAAATTTGGTTTTAAAACTATTCACCACCGCCGGGTCATCGCTGAAATAGATGACTTCATCCTGATAGTTGGTATACGGCGTGAACGGCTCAAAGGCAGCGTTATAATTTGCGCCGCTGAATTCGACTTTGCCCTGCCCGGCAAAAATCATGGCTTTGTTGTGCAGGATGCCTTCGTTCAATTTATAGCGCATAGGAATTCCTGCGGCTTGTAATTGATCGAGAATTTGTTGATTGCCGAAATAGGTGGGATTGGCTCTCGGGTCAACGATAACCCGCACATTCACTCCGGCATTTTTTCGGCTAATCAGTTTTGTCGCATAGGACGTATCCTGCATAAACCAGAATGCCACATCAATGCCAACGGTTTCCGCATCAATCAACCGCCAGAGCGGGGTGCGACAATCTTCAAAAGCGTTATCACACAAACGCTCCTGAGCCTTGACCTGTGCGGTTGTAAAACAAATGATTCCCCAAAAGATAAAAAGGTAGCGATAAAAATTTGGGAGGATAAAATTTTTTTTAGTCATAAACCTCAGACCTTTTAGAACACCGGGAAATTCATCCGGCGTTTGAATGCGATAAGTGTGCCAGCAGTTTTAAATCACCCGGTTTTTTTCATCCACCTGAACGATGTTGATTTCATAATCTCAAACCAAGTGTTGCCATCTGGTATTTCAATAGTCTGAGAGAGCAAATGGCTGTGAAATTGCAAAAAAACCGCCTTTCATCGTTTTGAAAAACAAGTAATCGAAACACACCCCCTATAATTTTGCCCCAAGTCAAGCTTTTCCAAGGAAGCGCATCACCTGATGCTTGCAGATTTGCGAGTATCTGAAGATTCCGGCACAGGGGTTTTCATTCTAAAAGGAGTTTGATGAATAAAATTGCAACAGCAATGCGGGTTTATCGCTCGCAAGGTTTTAAAGGAGTAATTCTGGTTTATCCGCAAAAAATCCGCAGGTGGCTTTTTGAAAACGATCATTGGTGGGCAGGCAAACTCATCGAACTGAAGGGCAACACGGCAATGCTGGATGGCTGTATCTTCGACCTTCACAGCCCGTTGATTTCAACCAGCGTAAAGAGCCAGTTTCTTTTGAATCGTTATGAAAAAAATGAGCGGAAATTATTAAAGCTTTATTTCAACCCTGAACTTCCGGTCATCGAACTCGGCGCTGCGGTTGGCGTGATGTCTTGTTTGACCAATAAAAGACTGGTGAATCCCCATCACCATATTGTCGTTGAAGCAAACGCCGACCTCTTGCCTTTACTGGAAATCAATCGCTTGTTAAATGGTTGCAGTTTCAGGGTTATCCACAGAGCCATCGCTTATGGTCGTAAACAGGTATTGTTTAAACAGAAAGCCAATTTTCTGGCGAGCAGTGTTCAAGCCATCAATGGAAACCCGCTCAGCGTTTCGACCATTACGCTGAAAGAAATTCTCGATGAACAGCAGTTTGAACTGTGTACCTTGATTTGCGATATCGAAGGCGGAGAAAGAGATTTGATTAATTACGAAATTGAAACCTTAAAAGAGCGCGTGAAAACCATCATCCTCGAAGTTCACGAATGGTCACTGGGAAAAGACGCAGTAAATCAGACCCTTTTAAAATTGCAGCGCAACGGCTTCAAACACCTTGTTGAACTGGGCATCAATCATGTGTTTGAGAATGAGCATTTGTTAATCTGAATAGCAGTAGAAGATTCACTATTTTGCCAAGCCCAACAGCAACCAATTGACATCAGGCTCCCCGTAATTTTCCTCATTCAATTCATCAAGGCGTCGAGTTCAATGACGTTGTAAAGTTCTTTTACGGCACGAGCCGTCGCGGAACCCGGAAGATAAAAAAGTTCTTCAGCCACACGCTGCCGCTCTTTCGCCTTCTGCTCAGGTGCTGCGAACCCTTGCTCAACCGCTTTCAGGGCTTCCGGCACATCGCGCACACTGATGGAGACCGCTTCCAGCATCCGCACATAATCCTGATGAATGTTGGTTCGGGCAATCAATTCGGGCATTTCAATGCGTACCACCGGACGATTCAATAAAAGGTATTCAAAGCCTACGGAACTGTGGTCGGTTATCAATACATCGGCTGCGGCAAGATAGGGGCAGGCATCACTGTTTTCAGCCAGATGCCCGTTATATTTTTTTAAGATGGGTTGTAGACGTA
Organism: Acidobacteriota bacterium; assembly: GCA_040754075.1. NCBI lineage: Bacteria > Pseudomonadati > Acidobacteriota > Acidobacteriota bacterium. Next base: position 64,981 of record JBFMDH010000008.1, on the reverse strand, counting down.
AGCCCCAATCTATTCCGCCTGAATGTCTGTAATCGCTTTCGCGTGAGCGGTCATGAAGTTTTACTATCACGTTATAACCGGCTTCACATAGTTTCTGAACCAGCTCAACCCCAAATGCATTTACCGAAGAGTAAGGCGACCAGGTTGGCGCATACAACACACTTCGCCGCGAGGCATCCAGGTCAAATGAAGTCAATAAACTATCGCGCTCTAAAGACCCGTCAATCAGACAATCGAGTTTGGGCATGCCAATCAATTTGGCAGACTCGCTGTTTCGATCCAGCGCCCCGCTGTTTTGATAATTGTTCAAGCGTCGTTGATTGATAAAAAACAGCCGATGCCAATGGCGCATTGATTGAACCGGCGAATCGTAAACATGCCCATATTTACCGGCTACGCCATGAAACATCTGAATGCGGCGGGTGCCACGCGGCAATTTCACCCACAATTGATCGGCAGTCAGATAAGCATCAAATTTCAGGAATGCCGCAAGCGTCGGTTGAATGGTTCGCACCTCTGCACACACGTCTTTATAAATTTCTTTACAGTTGCGGGGGTTTTCGCTCGACGTGAAATAAAAGCGGATGCGTTTATCTTTTCGCATCGCCCGATGAATCGGCGCAACGATGGCGTAATTCATGGGCGTGCGCGAATCGACAAGCACCGCCCGGCTATCAGGATGGCGCAGGCGTTGCCACTTTTCATCAACCTGCCGGATAGATTTAAAAACCGTGGCTAAATTCATAGCTGTGCAATTCGAGGCGCAGGGCATCACCGGCGAAGCCAGAACACTAAATCAAAGGCGATTTAAGAATAAATTTCCGCGACCCTTGCTTGATGTCCAACGGTTATCAGCTTGCCGGTTTGGCTTGCCGGTTTAATCGTTTCGATGTTGGGCAAAATTTCATGCAAGGCTTTTTGATAGTCTTCCGGGTAATCAATCTCAATCCAGGGAAGCCCTGCGGTGCCGATGACATTTAAATGGCGCATGGTTGCAAATTCACCAAAGGCGCGGGGTGCCCAATCGCGCAGACATCCGCCTGAAATTAACGCATCCATGATATTGACCAGAACCGGCGCATCGGATTTTCCGAATTTTACGATGCCGAGATTTTCGCCATCGGCTTCGTCAGGCTTCATCGTTTTATTAATCTCGATTACTCGCTCGCCTTCTACTTTGACCTTCATCTCTTCATCGCCAAGCAGCATTTCCAAACGATTGACCGGTTCCATCAATAGCGCATTTTTGTAAGACGATTCCAGCAAATTGGTGAGCAATCGCGGGTGAAACAAGACATCGGAATTGAGTACCACGAAGCCATCTGAAAGGTATTCGCGAGCCAGCCAGAGCGAAAACAGGCTGTTGGTTTTTTCATAAATACTATTTTCGACAATCCGGGTTTCCGGCTCACAAAATTTGCGAACCCGTTCGCTTTGATAGCCGACAACTACAGTGATGTCGCGGATGCCGCAAGATTTCAGCGTTTGCATTTGCCTTTCCAACAGCGTGCAATCACCGATTTCCAGTAAACATTTCGGGGTGTTGCCGGTGGTGCCATTCAGGCGTATGCCTTTTCCCGCAGCCAGTATGATGCCTCTCATTCACACTCCTTCATCAGGTCGCGCCTCAACGAATTTCAGCGACATTGGGTTTCGTCGGTAGCCTTTCGCCGCGTCGGTCTTTCCAGCGTTGGCGAATCACTCCGGCAAAAAAACAGAGTTCCAACTGCTGTTCAAAACTCATCTCAACATCCCGTTGCAGATAAGCCATCAGCATCTTTTTCAGGCGTTTGCAATACGAGCGAAACATATAACGCGGGACGCCTGCGATGTGCGGAACTTTGGAAAAATCGAGTGAACGGTCTTCCGGTGATTCCATGTTGAAACGTCCCTGTTCGTAAAGCCGGGCGCGGCTGATGCCGTTCCAGTAAAACCATCGGCGAAAGTAACGCCTGGTTAAACGTTCGGCGGCAATAATGTGATGAATCACCATTCCCGGCGCATAAAAACCCTGAAGTCCCGCGGCGCGCGCCCGCAATCCCCATTCGCGAACCTCCTGTCCGAGCAGGGTTCCGGCTTTGCGCCCCATGCGGTTATCCCAAAGTCCTGCGCGAGCAAAACACTCGCGACGAAAAGCCAGGTTGACACCGAGCGGCACATGGCTTTGATCAAATTCACGCGGGGCATTGCCATAATCGAGAAGCGCGATGACCGACCAGGGGCGACCGGGATGGTCAGGCAACCACTGTGGGCGCTTGCCGCCCCAGATGGGTAAAACCTTGCCGCCGACAAAATCACATTTCAGTTCATCAAGCGCACCCGCAGCCTGCTGTAACCAGTCTTTTTCGACACGCACATCATCATCCGTGGTCAGGATAATTTCGCCGCGCGCCGCCTTAATTCCGCAATTTAGTGCCGCGCATCTGCCCTGCTCTTTTTCAAATAAATAGTGCAATGCAACGGGAAAATTTTTTGCGGCATCGAGAACCACCGGGCGCGTATCATCGGTTGAGTTATTATCCACTACGAGCAATTCCCAGGGTTCATCGGATACCAACGCGGCAAGGCTTTGCAGCGTAGCGCGTAAATCTTCTGCACGATTGTAAGTTGGGATAATGATCGAAAATTTCATTGCAATACTCGCTTGTCAATTTAATGACCGGTTATCCGCTTACCGGGTTTCGCAAACCTGAAATTGATTGAATCAGGTGCTGCACGGTCGAATGTTTTGACCCAGCTTCGATTTTTTCAAGCGGTTATCAGGCAAACGAAATTTGCCGATCAATTCCGTCAGCCGTTTATCCAGAGCATTGTTGAGATAGAGACATTCATCCAATGCAATATCGTAGCTGCGAATCACGCGGTCAAAAATTTTCCGATAATGACTCACCAACGAATCCGAAATATTCAATTGTTTGGCAACCGTGGTCTGTGACAGCGAAGCCTGATTGAAATAGCAATGCCAGGCAACTTCTATCAGTTTGCGAAAGCGTTGGGGTTTGTTTCTCACCTCTTCAAGGCATTGATCCAAAATGGTATCGGCAAGCGAGTTCATTCGTTCAGCGCACTCTTTTTCGATAATCACCTCTTCGGGCGTCGGCTTATCATCAATGATGCTGATTTTAATCGGTTCCGGTTGGGCATTGGGGGTTTCGATGGGTTCATCCATCGAAATAATTTGTGAATCGTCAATCGCCAGTTTGGATTGCGCCAGTGAACGCATGGTTCGCACGTCGGCAGGTGAATCGATGGTTCTGAAAATCTCAACCAGCAACCCGGTCAATTCAGCGTTTGAGATAACGATTTGTGAACTGCTTCCGCGTCCTGCCCGGCGCGTGTCGCGCATACGAAAGGCAACCTCTTTAATCAGCTCAACCATGTCCTGGGATTGTTTCAGCGGTTTGTTCGCGGGCCATTCCGCCAGCCCATAAACCTGGAGCACCATTTTTGTCGAGGAAATCGCTTTATTGAACTGGCACGGTGCGGACGCCAGTTGACGCGGGCGACTGAAACAGCGAAATTCCTTTTTCGTCATCAACAGGTTACTGATGCGACGCGCGATGCGATAGGATTCGGGAAAGCGTTTTCTGAGCAACCGCGAAACCAGATTGGGAATTTCGATGTCATACAATTCATGTTCTATCTTTTCGTGCGTATAACCTTCTTCGACATAAAAGCGCCAGCGATCTTTTTCCTGTAATTTCAAATACAGGTCTTGGGTGAGGTCTGAATAAGTCTCTTTCAGGTTGACCCCGGATAAATCCCTTGAGACCTGAAGCGAGCGAATCGCCGAATGTTTTGAAACAATGTGATAAAGTTTTGTCCAAATTAATTCGGCATCGCCGTTGTCAATCAGTTGAATCCAATCTTCGCGGTAATTCCCGCTTCTCCCATCCCACTGTTTCATTACTGCAACCATAATCATCACCTCTTTAATTGAGGGTTAAACCTCTGGTTTGTTTTCTTCTCAAAAAATAATGTGCTCGGAAATCAATCTATTTTGTACGGCGATTGATCGACCCACGTGTGAGCTAACGGTGTGGGCTGGCAACTGCTACGGCAGCGTTTTGTAGATTTTCCCATTGCCCTTTTTCTGATGAATCGTTTGTATCGTTGGTGTAATCATTCGCGGAAATATCCAGCACGTCGATGACTTCATCAACCACTTCCCGACTAATGTGGTGATGCCCGCCAGCGTATCCATAAAGCAACGCATTATCACAAATGTTATTGATGACGCGCGGAATGCCTAAAGACACCTGAGCGATTAAATCCACCGCTTCCGGCTCGAAAATATCAACTCGTTCGGCTCCGGCGGTTTTCAATCGAAAGCGAATATATTTATTCACTTCCGGCGGCGTGAGCGGCAGTATCTTGCAGCGCAAAGAAACCCGTTGTTTCAGTTGACGAAGTTGCGGCTGGTTGAGTAATCCTCGCAATTCGGGTTGACCGCATAGAATGACCTGTAAAAGTTTTTCGCTGTTGGTTTCAAAATTGGCAAGCAAACGAATCTCTTCCAGCAGCGCATTTGATAGCCCATGCGCTTCGTCAACCACGAGCACGGTGCGCAAACCTTTTGAGTGGCGAATCGCCAGCGTCCGACCAATGGCATTCAACAAATCGGCTTTTGAAACGGTTCGCGGCAATCCGAGTTTCAAACCATCGGTGAACAGTTCAAAAAATTCGGCAACTGTTAAATAAGGATTGAAAATATAGACCGATAAAATGTCGTGCCCGAATTGTTGAATCATCGAACGCAAAGTGGTGGTTTTGCCGGTTCCCACTTCGCCGAGCACCACGACGATGCCTTTACTCTGTTCGACACCGTATTTTAAATTGGCGGTGACTTCCAGATAGCTTTCGGTTTTGAAAAGGTATTTGGGGTCTGGGGTCAACCCGAATGGAATTTTTTTTAATTGATAAAAATCTCTATACATAAACTATCTCCTGAAGGCTTTCAAAAATCGCCATCTTGAAGCGTTTTTGCGAGGTTTCGCCTTCGGTTTGTTTTTATAGGTTTTGTTACGGCTGATTTTGGCTTGATGGGTGCGCCGCAATTGTTGATGCAATCGCACAACTTCGGGGCTGGCGGCACGCGGCACCGTAACCGGGCTTGGTAAATTACCATTAAGTGAATTGCTCGAATCCGGTGGAGTTGCCGATTGGTGTTCAACCGGTGAGGCACTGTCATCAAGGGATGGTTGGGTTGGTAAATCCACCGGTTGAACCTGGGGAATCGTTTCAACCTGCGCCTTCACATATCGTTTGTAAGCCAGAACCGATGTCGTAATGATCAGCATAATTCCGACCATCAGTAGAACAACCGATAAAGGCTTTTTCGACCTCGCGGATTCACCGGCAAAAACCGTAGAAGGGACTTCGGGCTGTTCCAGGTCAAATGGCGCAGGCAATTGCCCTAACGGTTGCGGCAGATTGGTTTTCGAGTCGTCATCAAAAACCCATGAGGTGCGCTCATTAGCGGTTGTTTGTGTAATGGTGTCGGGGGCTTTAAATGGCTCGTCAACAGAATCATCCTTTTCGTCAAACTCTTTAAGAATCGCCGAAAGCGGTTCATCTTCAGTGACTCTGACAAAATTGCGAGCAACAGTTGTGCTGCCCGGTATTTCAGCGACTTCAACAGATTCGTTGACCGACAGTTCATCCAGGAAAATTTCGTCGGGCAAAATTTCTGCCGCCAGAGGCTTTTCAAGACAGGCGGCTAATTCAGCCTGTAAAAGCCCGGCATTTGAAAAGCGGTGTGCCGGGTCTTCTGAAAGTAATCTGGAAATCATCGTCGAGAGGGTTTCGGGAATTTCCGGGCGAATGAGATGCGCCGGAGGCATTTTTTGCAAACTGATTTTAGATTTAAGCTGTTCGGGGGTTGCGCCATTAAATGGCAAAGCATCGGTCAACATCTCGTAAAGCACAACACCCAGAGCATATAAATCACTGCGTTCATCCGGTTGTTTTCCGGTTAATTGTTCCGGGCTGCGATAAGATAGACTGCATCCCGATGTTCGTCGTTCATAAGCCCACGGTCGAACCGGCGTTGCAGGGATGCCGAATCGGTCAACGGTTACTTCCTCAATGTCATTTACCCATATGCAATCGGGTTGCAATTGCAAATGCAAAATTTCTTTACCGTGAGCATATTGCAAAGCTTGGGCGATTTGCCTGGCAATCCCTATGGCTTCCTCAACCTCAAGCCAGCCCCGGCGATTGAGCACCTCCCGTAAACTGCTTGTTGCTTCGTGATGTTCCGAAACCGCGAAATGGATGCCTTCGAGTTGTTCCGGCTTCGCTGCATAGACGATATTTTCATGGGTTAGCTCAGCCGCGGCGCGGGTCTCAAGCAGGAAAGCCAGTAGGTCGCTCTCTTCGGCATCGTCGGTTGGTGAATAAACCCGCAGTTTCACCAGCGATTGTTCAACCGTATGATTTTCTCGCGCAATAAACTGGCGCGTCTTATACGCTGGCGCAATCTCTTCGATTAACGAAAACCGATACAGGAGTGGCGCAAAGTCGTGACCTGAAACTTTGCGCACGACCATTCCAGCGCCATTTGAAATAAGTGTGTCCTGCTTTATTTTCTCCAAAATCGCTACCTTGAAAACGCAACGCGAAATTTTTGTTGGTTGTTTTTTGAGACTCTGAACTCAAAGCAACAGGGATGCCGCATTATGGAAATTATTGATGTAGACATAATGAAGTTACTGCTACGCATGAATATTGATGTGAATGTTGCTTTCATAATTTTTTTGCGGCAATAAACCGGATTTTGGGCGGGATATTTGGGGAATGAGCGCACTGATTCAGTATTCTCAATGTAGGAGAATCGCACACCATCCAATAAAAATTCATACAACTGCACGCAATAAATCCAGAAGCGTTTTCATTATGAACTCATAATAAACACCGTGTACGGGAAAGATTCTTGACTTGAGATTTTGCCGTTCATATGATGGGGTGGCATACGGTTTAATCCTCCACCACATAAAAAATAAATAGACAATCCCAACAGATGCCTTTTTTGTTGATGATTGCGTAAACGGAATCGAATGATTCAAAAGCCTACTTTGATCATTGATTGCAGGTGCGGTTGCGTCCCTTCACGTGTGTGTTACTAACCTGCCCATTGTCCTGCCCCTGTGTTTTATCCCTCAACAAAACGCCCCTGAAACACAAATAAAGTTCTTTCTCTGTTGTAAAAGCAGTAAGCATTTCTCAATGAAGGAGAAGTGTGCCGGTCGTCCGACTAAAATTTCTTGAGGAGAGATATGACGTTTAAATTTTTCTGGAGAACGTTGACAGCCCTTATTCTTTTATTTTTTTTAAGTCTCACATTTTTCAAAAGCCATGCCCAATCCCTGAGCGACCCGGAACTTCCCAGAATTTATCTTGATACCACGATGCCCCAGTCAGCCGGGCAAACAATTTATGTTTCCGCAGGCGGAAATTTTCAATCCGCGCTCAATTCGGCATCCCCCGGAGACCGTATCGTACTGGAAGCAGGCGCAACTTTTGTCGGCAATTTTACCCTTCCAAATAAAAGCGGTTCCGATTGGATTATCATTCGTTCTTCTGCCGAAGTCGGACTGCCTGCGCCGGGCACGCGCCTCAGTCCAACGGCTGCGGGGTTGTTGCCCAAGCTCATCAGCCCCAATGCTGCGCCGGTTATTGCTACCGCATCTGGCGCTCATCATTTTCGTTTTGTTGGCATTGAATTCGGTTTAGCGGCAACTGTAAATATAAATTATGGATTGGTGTGTTTCGGCTCCAGCGAGCAAACAACGCTAGAGCAAGTGCCGCACGATTTGGTTCTCGACCGCTGTTACTTTCATGGAAATAACACCGGCGATATTTCGCGCGGGGTGGCGCTTAATTGTGTAAACGGCGCAATTGTTGATTCCTATATTTCCAACATTCATGCAATCGGTTTTGATACCCAGGCGGTTGCCGCGTGGAACAGCCCGGGTCCTCTGAAAGTGGTGAATAATTACCTTGAAGGCGCAGGCGAAAATGTTTTATTCGGTGGCGCTGATCCAGCCATTTCCGGGCTGGTGATTTCCGATATTGAATTTAAGCGAAACACCCTGACGAAACCGCTCTCCTGGAATCCTTATGACGCAAGCTTTGCGGGCATTCGCTGGTCGGTGAAAAATATTTTTGAACTCAAAAATGCCCAACGGGTGCTTATTGATGGCAACGTTTTTGAAAACAACTGGGTGGAATCACAAAACGGCACCGCGATTTTATTTACTCCGCGCAATCAGGATGGCAGAGCGCCGTGGACGGTTGTGCAGGATGTCACCTTTACCAATAACATCGTGCGACACACAGCCGCCGGTGTGAATATGCTCGGTTATGATTATATAAATCCTTCACAACAATTGCGTCGCATTAAAATTAAAAACAACCTCTTCGTGGACGTAGGTGGAGCGCGTTGGGGCGGCAATGGCGTGCTATTTTATTTACTGGATGGAACCGCCGATGTGACCATCGACCATAACACCGCTTTTCAAACCCGCAACATCATCAGCGCCGATGGACAATCACATTCGGGGTTTGTCTATACCAATAACCTCACACCGCATAACGAATATGGCATCATCGGTTCAGGTTACGGACCCGGGCTTTCAACCCTCAATGCCTATTTCCCCGCTTCGACATTCGCAAAAAATATTCTGGTCGCCGGTTACCCGTCACTTTATCCAGCCAATAATTTTTTCCCGGCAACGATGGACGCCGTCGGTTTTGTAGACTTTGCCGGAGAAAATTTCCGACTCGCATCTACCAGTCCATACCTGAATGGCGGAACTGACGGCAAAGATATTGGCGCAGACCTCAATGCTGTCGATACGGCGATTGGTGAAACGGCACCCCCAGTTAATCTACCGCCAACCGTCAGCGTTTCAGCGTCTACGCTTTCCGGGTTCGCGCCCCTGGCGCTCAATTTTTCCGGCAATGCCACGGATGCAGATGGGCAAATCGTGGCTTACATTTGGAGCTTTGGCGATGGGCAATCGGCAACTACCCTGTCACCCTCACATACCTATTTAACCGAAGGCACCTACAGAGCATGGCTCACCGTAACCGATAACCTCGGCGCAAGGGCTTCGGCATCGATAACCATTTCGGTAACCAATCCGCCTCCTGCGCCAACCGATGTGGTGCTGTATGCTGCGGAATCCCTGGTGAAAGTTGGTTCCTGGCAAGTCATCAGCGATTCGACGGCAGCCGGCGGCAGACGTTTGCAAAACCCTGACCTCGGCATTGCAAAATTGAATACCCCGATGACCAAACCCAAGCACTATTTTGAAATGACCTTTAATGCTCAGGCTGGGGTTCCTTATCGACTGTGGACGCGCGGCAAAGCCATCAACAATTCACCATACAACGATTCGTTTTATGTGCAATTTTCAGGAAGCGTCACGCTATCCGGCTCACCGATTTATCGCATCGGCACGAATGATGCCACAGTGATCAATTTAGAAGATTATCTCAACATCGGTTTATCGGGTTGGGGCTGGCAGGATAACGGATGGGGGATTGGCGTGTTGGGTCCGGTCATTTATTTCCAATCAACCGGCACACACACCTTGCGAATTCAACCGCGTGAAGATGGCTTTTCGCTCGACCAGATTGTTTTATCGCCGGTGAATTATCTTTTTGTTTCTCCGGGCACACTTAAAAACGATACGCACATTCTGCCGAAATAATCAGCCTCAGTGAGAAAAATCCAAAACCGGGGAAATCATTTTTCCGGTAGACAAAAAAGCCTTGTAGGATGGTCAATGAAATCCTACAAGGCTTTTTTATTCTCATTTGTAATTTGGAGCCTCGCATTGTTGAGAAAATTTTTAACAATCTTTTAATGATTATCGCCAAGCCTCAAAACCCACCTGCAACCTTTGATTTTTGGGGGTTGCAGGAAGTTTCCAACCAACCTTACTGAATTCCAACACAAGCGATTTTTTGCAAGAACCTCAAGGTTAAGCATATTGAATAGATGTCGAAAACAAACCTCGACAACACGAGTTGAAAATCAAGTAATCAAGCTGATGGTTATTCTCCGGTTATTTCACTGACCTTTAAGACTCCCCTGCAAATTGAGCGACTGACAACTGAATTAACCTCAGCAACAATGGATGTTCGGGTTTATCGCCTGGATGTGCGGTCAACTTATTAACCGCAACCGGTTTCTTAAAAGGCTTATGAAGTATAAAAAAATCCATACCCTCTTAGCCCTTCTGCTTTTATTCATCCTTTCTTCGGCAGCCATTATCTACTCCGTACAAGTCAGACCTTTTCAAACTCAAAAAAGCGAAATTGCAATGCAAAACGTCGAGCAAATCAATCGCTTCAAGCAAGGCTATCAAAATCGCGTTGATGCATTGATTGGTTTCCTTTATTCACCCGGTACGCATTTTGAACCCTTATTGCTTTTTCTGCTCGGCGTCGGTCTGCTTTCAATCGTTACGGGTATAAAAATGATGCGTTCCAAGAGGCTGCATCTCCCTGTAGATACTAGCGGTCAGATAACAGCCGATGCCACCGAACCCATTCATTTACCGATGCCCGAAAACCCAAAACCTTAATCCTTAGATTTCAATCAATGCGAGGTATTCAATGGCAAGCATAAGACCTAGAAGTTTTTCTGAATATGCACAAATGTTATGGCGGCGTAAGCTCCTGTTTTTGGCGGTTGCCGGCGCAACCCTGATTGCCGCCTACATCATCATCAGCCGTTTACCCGATACCTATGAATCGAAAGCGGCGATTGTCGTAACCGGAAAATCCGACGACCGGCAAGCCATCGCCGACCGGGTCGCCGCTGTAAGAGAGCGTTTGCTCAGCCGTCAGATTTTAGAAAATATCGCGGTGCGCCATTTACAGCCCAATGCCATAACCAACTATGCGCTTGATGCGGCAATCAACCGGCTGCGCAAAGACACCAAAGTCGAAACCTTTATGCGCGGTGATTTTCCCGAGCGATTGGCGCTCACTTATCGAAACACCAATCCGCAGGTTGCCAAAGATGTCGCAACCGAACTGGTTGCGGTTTTCGGCAGTATGAATGAAGCGCTCGAAAAACAGTTTGCCGATGAATCCGAATCCTTGAATGCGGAATTGAATGAAGTTGAAAATAGCCTGTCACTATTAAGCCAACGGCGCGCGGTTTTCCGAGGCTCAGGCGGGGGGCGTCCCAAAATTGATATAAACGCCCTGCGCGCCGAACGCGCTGCGGCTCAATCTTCTATTGAAACCCTAACCGACAAACAGTTCGCTCTCGAACGCGAAATCGCCCAACAAAAACAGCAGATTGCCGAACAACAGAAGCTTGTCAAATCTGCGCCCAGCGAAGCCCGTTCAAGCAGTTCTTACGGGGTGTTACTGGTTCGCAAAGCCGAACTCGAAGCGCAGATCAAAGATTACACTCAACAATACACCGACAAAAATCCCAAAGTCATACAGGCGCGCGCCCAACTCGAAGAAATTAACCGTCAACTCGCCCAACTGAGCAGCGATATTCAAAACAGTGGTTCGGCGAGTTCACCCGAAGCGCGTGAATTGCGCACCCTGCAACGCGAACTGGCGCGCCTGGAAACTGAACTGGCGATTACCAATCGCGCCCTTGAAAGAAAACAACAGGCGATTGCGAGTTCGCCAAGCGCCGCTTCGATTAAAACCAGTGCGCCGATCATCACAACACCCGCCGCCACAGATTCAAGTGAACCGGTGGTCGCCGGTAATAGTTATGAGCGATTGAAAAATCGTTACGATTCCTTGTTGCGTCGTCAGGAACGTTTACAGAATGTGCGAGTGACGGCGGCGGGGCTTGACCCCGGTCTCTTTCAAATTGTTGATATGCCGACGGTGCCGGAAATTCCCACAGGACCTGACCGTTTGAAACTTTTAGGGCTGGCTTTGGTGTTGGCGCTGGCGCTTGGACTTGCCGCCGTTGTCGCATTTGAATTCCCGCGCTTGTTTTCCATTCATGACGACCGCGATGTCGAATATTATCTCGGCGCACCGGTGATTGTGCTCATACCGGAAACCCTGACCTCTTCCGAACGCGGACGCGCCAAACGCTTACTGGCAATGCGCGTGGTCGGCATGTTGCTTTTGGCAGCAGTCATTATTCCTGTGCTGGTTTTCATCCTGAACAATTTACGGGTGTTTCAACTGCTCGCCAGTCGTTAGCCAGTAAATTGGGAATTTTTTGCTGAGTGAATTGAATGCATTTTCGATTAACCACAAGAGGTAAAATTATGGGAAAAGTTTATGAAGCAATTGAACGCGCAGAAAGAGAAGAAACAAAACACAACCTGAGCGCCGTACCTTTTCAAAACCCGCACATTGCCGCAAAAGCCGAAGCGCGAGAAACCGCCAATCAATTCGATTTTATTGATTACTCGCTCAATGCCAAACCGGCAAGCGAAGTCAGCCAACGCCTGCACGAAGAAGCCATAGCGACTTTTTCGCGGCGTTCGATGATTGAACCGGCAACCCAAGTCAAAATTGATTCGACCCGCATTGACCCGCATCTGGCTGCGTTTTTTGATTCCAGCCTGATGGCTTCCGAGCAATACAACAAACTGGCAATCTCGCTGATTGCGGAAAAAGAAGAACGCCCCTTGAAAAAAATTCTCATCGCGTCAACCCATCGCGCCGAAGGTCGAACCTGCGTGGCGCTCAATCTGGCTTGCGTACTGGCACGCGCCCGGCAAAAGGTTCTGGTCATTGATGCCGATTTACAACGCCCTTCGGTTTTGCGATGCCTGGGAATCGAAGCCCAGGAAGGGCTGACCAATGTCATTCAGCAAAACCTCTCACCCGGTCAGGCGACGATACAGGTTCAACCGTTTGGCTTTCAAATCCTGCCAACCCGCGAACAGGTAGAAAACCCGACGGAACTTTTCACCTCGCCCAGATTTCGCGAAGTTCTGGAAATGCTCGAACCCGAATTCGATTTTATGTTGTTCGACTCTTCGCCCCTGTTGCGGGTCAATGACGCAAACCTCCTGGTGCGAATGACCGATGTCATTGTCTATGTCATTCGCGCAGGCAAAACCAGTTCTCTGCAACTGGGTAAAGCGGTTCGCGCGCTGACGCCTGAGCACATCTTTGGGGTGGTGCTCAATCGCACACAATCGTGGGCTGAAGAGTTGTAAATCAATATTCCGCTCTGTCGAACTGAGAAAGGTTTACCGCAAAGAAGGCAGTAGTTCCTCATGATGTCTAAAAACGGTTCAAGAAGTTTTGCCCTGTTGATTTTTGAAAGCTGGTTAACCTGTTTGTGTGGCATAGCGGCAATTTTCATCAGATTCAATGAAGATGCGATTGAGGTGTTAATCCAGGGTAACGGCTGGCTGAAAATTCTGTTATTGATGCTGGTCGTTCAAGGCGCTTTTTATATTTCTGACCTTTACGATTTCCGAATGATTCGTAATCGCACAACCCTTTATCTGCGCATCCTGCAAGCCATCGGTCTGGCGGCTATCGTTTTGGCGGTAATTTTTTACGCCCTCCCGCAATTGATGCTGGGACGCGGGGTTTTTCTGGTGAGCCTGATATTGATGCTCACCATGATGATTTGCTGGCGCATCTTCGTGATGTGGTTAATCGGTCATCCGCGATTGTCGGAACAGGTGTTGATTTTGGGAACCGAAGAGAGCGCCATCAATGTCGCCCGCGAAGTGCTGGAACGCCAGGAGGGAGGCTATCAAATTGTCGGCTTTGTCGGCGATGACCCCGGTTTAATCGGCAAAAGTTTGATCAACCCCAGAGTCATCGGCTTGACCTCAGATTTAGCAACCATTGTCGAGCATTATCACGTTGACCGCATCGTCGTTTCGTTGAATGACCGGCGCAAACGCCTACCTTATCTTTCGCTTCTCGAACTGCGACTGCGCGACGGCATCGCCATCGAAGAGTCCACCACTTTTTACGAACGCCTGACCGGCAAAATACCGACCGAATTGTTACGCCCGAGCTGGTTGATTTTTTCCAACCATTCACGGTTGGCGCGAATGTATAAACACGGACGGCGACTGTTGGATATTATTGCCGCCGCCGTCGGAGTTGTTTTGTCGCTGCCGGTGATGTTGATTACCGCCATTTTAATCAAGCTCAATTCACGGGGGCCAATTTTCTATACGCAGGAGCGCGTCGGCAAAGGCGACCAGGTTTTCACCATTGTGAAATTCCGTTCGATGACCACCGATGCGGAAAAAAATGGCCCGGTTTGGGCGCGCGAATCCGACAGCCGTGTGACCCGTGTCGGGCGCATTATTCGCAAACTGCGCATTGATGAGATACCGCAGTTTTTCAATGTCTTGCGAGGCGATATGAGTTTGATTGGCCCCCGTCCCGAACGCCCGCAATTTGTTGAAATGCTGGCTCAGGAAATTCCTTTCTATTCGCAACGCCACCTGATTAAACCGGGACTGACCGGCTGGGCGCAAATTCGCTACCCCTATGGCGCTTCGGTTAAAGACGCGATAGAAAAATTTCAATACGACCTCTATTACATCAAAAACCAATCGCCGGTGCTCGATTTAATCATTGTTTTTGAAACCATCAGGATTGTGATTTTTGGACGGGGCGCACGTTAAACGACGCCTTGTTTGAAGGATTCCGCGCCAAACCCAACGGAGGAATGATGAACCAAAAAATCTTTACCAGATTGCGCTTTTACCTTTCGCTAATAAGTTTTCTCCTGGTCGTCGGAGTGATTGCGACGCCCGATGTCCGGGCACAGAAAGCGGATGAGAAAGTCACTGCTACGATTAACCCCGATGATCTGACCGATCCCTTTTTCAAAAAGGTATACAAAGATTTTTACGAAACCTACAAACTGGGACCGGATGATGAACTCGCCATTCGGGTGCTCAATCAACCGGATTATTCGCTGGAAAAAATCAAAATTTCACCGGTCGGTCGCATCTACCATCCCTTACTCGGTGATGTTGAAGTCGCGGGCTTAACGGTTGACCAACTCTCCGAAAAACTCGCGGTCGACTTAAGTCAGTACATCATCAATCCCAAATTGAGTGTGTCATTGCTGGAAGCCAACAGCGCAAAGATCGGCGTGCTTGGCGATGTCACCCATCCCGGCATTGTCGTGATGACCCGTCCCATGACGGTTCTCGACGCGCTATCGGCAACCGGCGGGGTTTCCGACCTCGGCAATAAATCGAATGTCACACTCTTACGACAAAGCGGGTATGACCGTCCGCAAACTTTAAAAATCGATGTCAAACGCATTCTTGAAGGCAAAGCCAACCCCGAAGAAAACCTTCGCTTGCAAGCCGGTGACACCATCATTGTCCACGGCAACAAACGAAAGAAAATCGGGCAGGTGACTTCTCTGCTTGGCTTCGGAAATTTTCTGGCATTTCTATTGGGTCGATAATCCTCATCGCCAAGGCTACCGCCAAGTGCCCGATGGTTAAAAAATTATGGATAGCATTTATCGAGCGAGAAATGGAATGAAAAAAAGATCACAGTTGGAACAAACGCCCCTTTCTATATTTGTCCGCGAGCGATTGACTGAACTCGGCGTCAGTCAATCCGATTTCTGCCGCCTCACCGGATTTGACCAGGGATTGCTTTCAAAGGTGCAAAGCTCGTTAGTGACCAATCTCACTTTAGAAAGCGCACTGCGATTGAGCATCGGTCTTTGTGTTTCTCCGCAAAAAGTTTTTGGTCTGTTAAACCGACCGGAATTTCATGACCTGATTGTCAATGCCTATGCGATTGATATGGCGGATTTATCAATATTAAAGGCAGAAGATTTACCGCCAGCGGTCATTGAAATTTGTCACATGGCGTTGCGCGCTCACCTGCAACATCACGACCTTGAAAAAATCAAACGCGCTTTATATCCGATGGCAGTGGCTCATCGCGCACCTGATGAACCGCAATCCGGCGAAAAAATCACCCCGATAAGAGGTAGAGATGAGAGCTGAAAAAATGCGCCTGATGGTTTTAACCCACGGCAGTTTAAAAGCCATCGTCATCATCGAACGCTTGCTCGCACTCGAATGTGCAGAGGTGGTTGCGGTCTTTGTTGAAACCGAAACCTCTAAAAGTTATACGCTGAAAGAAAAAATCAAACGTTCGATTCGCTACGACGGGGTTTTCGGAACCATAAAAAAATACTCTAAAAAATTTTTGCCGCCGCTCAGAAAAACCGCTGTGAAAAACTTAAAGCCTTCCCGTAGCAGCTATGAACGCCTGCGAGATTTAGCTACGGATTCCGGTTTTTTGGCGCATTTCGTCAGCAATTTCCATTTGCCGGAATCGCTTGAACTGATGCGTCAAACAGAGGCTGACCTGGGCGTTGTGCTGGGCACCAATATTCTTAAAGAATCGGTATTCTCGATTCCCAGACTCGGCTGCATCAATACTCATCAAGGGCTTGCGCCTTTCTATCGCGGCGGACCGCCGGTTTTCTGGGAGTTATTCAACGATGAAACCGAAGTCGGATTAACCGTTCATTTCGTCGCCGCCAAAGTCGATACCGGCGAAATCATCATTCAGGAAACCCTGCCACTGATTTACGATTACCGTTACGGTCTCAACTATGAACCGTTCATCGAAAGCTTTCGCGAGAAACTATCAGACCGGGCAGCAGAATTGGTGCCGCGCGCGGTTCAACTATTAGCTGACGGCAAAGCCATTTTAACCCCGCAAAATATCGCCCTCGGTAAACGCTATCGCTTGCCGGTGAAAAAAGAGAAAGACGAATTGCGTCGCCGATTGCGCGCGCGGTTGCGCCAGCAAAGTTCGGCTATTCAGGAAAACGCAGAGGTGAGCAACCAATGAAAACTGCGGCTCGCCATCTGATGCGTGTGACCGGCGCATTCACGCCTTTTCGATTATTTAATCGCAATCGGGCGCTGATTTTGATGTATCATCGCTTCAGTGCGCGAGATACTCACGACACCATTTCAGCAAATGCCTTTCGCCAACATCTCGAATACCTGACCGCGCATTATCGCGTCGTGGCGCTTTCCCAAATTGGTGAATTCTTAAATCAGCGTGACCCTTTCCCCCCAGGTCTTGCTGCCATCACCATTGATGACGGTTATCGCGATGCGTATGACATTGCGCTTCCTTTGCTGCAACGTTTTAATGTCCCGGCAACGCTTTTCGTGGTTACGGATTTCATTGACCACAAAAGATGGCTTTGGACAGATATATTGAAATTTCTGTTACCACGTACGACTCGTCGGTTTGTCGAACTCGCTTTGAATCATCAACAGTTGAGAATCGAACTCAGCGATACCCCGGCAAAAATCCGTGCCGCCACCTGTCTCAATGCTTTTTTAAAAACGTTACCGAATAACCTCAAAGACTCATTACTTGCCGATTTAATTATCAAGCTTGGCGTCGCACTCCCCTCTGAACCAACCGCTGAATTTCAACCGCTCAGTTGGGATAAAGTTCGCGAATTGGACAACGCAGGGGTGGAGATTGGCTCGCACACCGTCACTCATCCGATATTGACGAATATCGATCAGCCACAACTTCAATTTGAATTGCGCCAATCCAAAACCGTGCTTGAAGAAAAGTTGAATCGAACCGTCGAGCTTTTCTGTTACCCGAACGGCAATTATGACAAACAGGTTTTAGCGGAAACTGCCAAGGCGGGTTATCGCCAAGCGGTAACCACCGATGAAGGGTTGAATGAGGTTTCGAGCGCGCCTCTCAAATTAAAACGATTGGCAGCCGAAAGCGACCTCACACGATTCATACAAATCACCAGCGGATTTGAACAGGTGAAATCCCGTATACGCAATGCGCGTCGTTTAGCTAAACCGAAATCCGCGCGGCAAACGGCTCAAACAGCAGAAATGTAGAGGGCAAGACAATGAATGCAACCAGTAAAACTTTTTCCGGCGGGACGCTATTTCGCGCGCATCCAAATGCAGTTTCGGAATCGACCCCAACAATTAAAAAGTCCGCGAAATTGAACATCGCCTTTGCCGGACTCTTTCTGTTTACCTTTCTGTTGTATGCGCGACCGCAGGAGATGTTTCCAGAGGTTTTCGGCAATTTCCCGCTGGTCAAAATCGTCGCCATCGGTACGTTGCTCGCTTATTTGATGACCAAATTGACGGCGGGCGAACGCCTCACCTGCTTGCCGCTCGAACTGCTCATGGTTTTCGCTATTGCGCTGCTTGGCATCTTATTCATTCCCATCGCTGTCGCTCCGCAAGATAGCTTCAAGGTGCTGCTCGATGTCTATTTAAAAGTCATCATCATTTTTCTTTTAATGATCAATCTTTTGACTGCTTATCATCGCTTGCGTTCGCTCATCAATCTAGCGGTTATCTGCGGGGCAGCACTCGCCCTGTTTGCGATTGTCAGTTACCTCAACGGAAAATTTCTGGTGCAAGGGAAAATTGCGACCAATCGCATTGCAGGCGTGGTTGCAGGGATGTTCGGCAACCCGAACGATCTGGCGCTCAGTTTGAATTTATTATTGCCGCTTGCGGTGGCGCTGGCACTAAGCAGTCGCGGATGGAAAAAACCTTTCTTCTTGATTTGCGCGGGACTATTAAGTATTGGCGTGATTGTGACATTTTCGCGTGGTGGTTTCCTCGGACTGGTGGCTCTGTCGTTGGTGTTATTGTGGAAACTCAGCCGGCGAAATCGCGGGTTGACGATTCTCGCTTTTCTCATTGCCACCGGATTTTTTTTAGTCGTCATGCCATCGGGTTATTCCAATCGCATCACCACGATTTTTTCAATTGAAGAAGACCTGACCGGGTCTGCGCAAGCCAGACGCGAATTATTAACGCGCGGCGTGGAGGTTGCCGCCAATCATTTAATCATCGGCGTCGGCATGGGAAATTTCCATGTCTATTCGATACGCGAACAGGTGGCACACAATTCTTATCTGGAGATTTCAGCAGAACTCGGCGTCGCCGGTTTAATTGCCTATTTGATTTTAATCTTCTCGCCCTTTCGTTCGCTGCAACGCATTGAGCGACAAACCCGAAAAGCGCCTCGCGGCGCGCTCATTAAAGGACGCGATGCGCCACCCGAACAACACGCTTATTACTTCAGCGTCGCCTTGCAAGCGTCGTTTGTGGCTTATGTGGTTTGTAGCTTTTTCGGCTCAGTCCAGTATCTCTGGCACATCTACTACCTGGTCGCCTACGCCATTTCGCTCAGAACGATTTACGCCAGCGAGCAGGAAGCGGTTGAACCTGAAGGCGAAAAAGCGATGACTTTAGGACAAGCACTGAATCGCAATGTTCGATTGGGAGTGCTTTGGAAGGCTCACCAAAAAGCCGATGCAAAACCTGCGGAAATTTTTCATCGCGCGGCGATGCATCCAAAATCGGATTGAAAAATTTCGCTGATTGAACCGGGAAATTTGCTGTAAATGAATATCATCGCTCTCACCATTTTTATCCTGTCGCTGACGCTCATCGTTTATACATACGTGGGCTACGCGGTCGCGCTCTGCTTTTTGAGCCACTGGTTGGGTAAGCCGGTTCGCGCGGCTGAAATTACTCCAAAACTTTCACTCATCATCGCCGCCTACAACGAAGAAAAAGATATTGCCCGCAAACTCACAGAGACACTGGCGCTTGATTATCCGAAAGACAAACTGGAAATCATTGTTGCGAGCGATTGTTCATCCGACCGCACGGATGACATTGTGCGTGAGTTTGCAAGTTATGGCGTCATTCTTCATCGCCGCCCGCATCGACGCGGCAAAACCTCTGCGCAAAATCATGCTGTCGGCGTCTCCACCGGCGAAATACTGGTCTTTTCCGATGCCACGACTTACTACGAAAAAACTGCGCTGAAGAAAATCGTTCGCAGTTTCGCAGACCCGCAAGTCGGTGCCGCGACCGGCAATGTCATTTATGTTGACCGTTCGCCAAGCGATGTCGGACTCGGCGCGCGTTCATACTGGGGTTACGAATTTTTTCTTAAACAATGTGAAAGTCATCTGGGTTCCCTGCTTGGCGTGTGTGGATGTTTGTACGCCGTGCGGCGCAGTGCTTACGCGCAACTCGACGAAGATATGAGCAGCGATTTTGTCATCGCTTCGGAAATTTATCTCCAGGGATTGCGCGTCATTTATGACCCCGAAGCGATTTCCAGCGAAGATACCAACAAACGCGGGCACCAGGAATTTCGCATGCGCACACGCATCATCGAACAGACCATGAGCGCGCTATGGCGTTACCGGCAAATTCTCAATCCGTTCCGGCATGGAATGTATGCCTTTCAAATGATTTCGCATAAAGCGCTGCGCTATGTCGTGCCCTTTCTCTTAATCGCGTTGTTTGATGCCAATGCCTATCTCGCCAGCGCCAATGAATTTTTCAATGCCCTGTTCATCGTTCAGATTCTTTTTTATGGGTTGGCATTCGTCGGTTGGGCGGCTGAATTGCTCGGCATACGTCTTGGGCAACTGGCGATTCCCTACTATTTCGTGCTCGCCAATACCGCTTCACTTTTTGCGTTTATGAAATTTATCGGTGGCAAGTCGCACGTCACCTGGGAACCCTTGCGCGATGTCACCTCGCAAACCGAACAGAGCAAAAGTTAGGAAGTAAGCAAGGATTCATATATGGGCACTTTACTCGGAGAAACCGGAGACCGTTCGATGCAAAATGCCAGTTACCGGACACAAGAAAAAACTTGCGAAACTACACGAAAACCTCGTGTGCTTCATCTCGTGAACAGTTTTGAGGCGGGTGGCACGGAACGCCAATTCGTCGAACTGTTGAAGCGCATCAATCGCAATCGCTTCGATGTTCGATTGGCGGCGATTCGCAAAGAGGGGGCGTTTTATCAGGAAATCGCCCCGCTTTTTTCCGAGATTTCCGAATTTCGCATCAACAGCTTTTATAATCGCAATGCCTTCAACCAACTGCGACGTTTGCGCGCACTCATTCAAAAAGAAGCAATCGACATCATCCACACGCACGGCTTCTACGATTCGCTTTTTGGAACGGTTGCCGGAAGACTTTCCAACATCACGGTGATTGCCAGCCAGCGGCATCTGAAACTTTCTGACCGGCGAGTTCATGAATGGGGAACGCGAATCATTCACCGGTTTGCCAATCGTATCGTGGTCAATTCACAGGCAATTCGGGATTCGATTATTGAACGCAACCAAGCCTGCGAAAGCAAAATCATCGTGATTCGCAACGGGCTTTGCGAACTGGCAACGCCATCGAATAGCAATCGGAAAAATCAAACCCCTTCACACGCCGAACAGTTGAACAACGAATTGGCACGTCAACAAGCTCACAAGGCGCTGTGTCGCGAACTCGGCATCCATCCTCAAAGCAAAATTTTTGGCATGGTGGCTAGGCTTTATCCGGTTAAAGGTCACAAGTATTTTCTGGAAGCGGCAGCACAGGTTGCGGCAAATGCCGAACAGGCTCATTTCGTTCTGGTCGGTGATGGCGAACTGAAAAACCAGTTAGCCCAACAAGCCGAAAACCTCGGTATTCAAAATCGCCTTCATCTGCTTGGCAATCGAAGCGATGCCAGACATCTGGTTTCGGCATTCGATGTTGCGGTTCTCACCTCACTCAGCGAAGGATTGCCGAACACCGTAATGGAAGCGATGAGCGCAGGCGTGCCGATGGTCGCAACCGCAGTTGGCGGCACCAGAGAATTGATTCGCGATGGAGAGACCGGTTTTCTGGTTCCCCCGGCAGATGTCAATTCGTTGGTTGAGCGCCTGCGATTTATTTTGAGTAACGAAACCCTGAGCAAACGGATTGCCGAAAATGGGCGCGAATTTGTTACTTCACAATTCAGCATCAGTCGCATGGTTGAAGCCGTTGAACACCTTTACGAAGAACTCCTGACAGCCGGAAAACCGAAAGCGCAATAATGAAGACGGACAAAAAAAGTATTCGTGTCGGGGTGGTCGTGGCATCGCTTGATATTCTCGGCGGGCAAGCGGTTGCCGCCTGTCGTCTGCTCGACGGGCTTAGACAAAGCAAGCGCATCCATGCCGAATTGATTCCGATTAATCCGCGATTGCCGAAATGGCTTCGCTGGATGCAGCGCATCAAGTACCTTCGCACGCTGGTGACGTTCACTTATTACCTGTTCTCGCTGCTTATCAGAATACCCAAGTTCGATGTCCTGCATGTCTTTTCGGCTTCCAATTTTTCGTTCCTTCTTGCGCCTGCGCCTGCGGTAATGGTTGGCAGACTATTTGGCAAACCGGTGATTTTGAATTATCACAGCGGCGAAGCCGAACGCCATCTTAAAAACTGGGCGAAAACGGCGATGCCGATTTTTAAACTGGCGCATAAAATCATCGTGCCATCGGCTTATCTGGTTGGGGTGTTAGCAAAATTCGGCATTGCATCCGAAGCCATTCCCAATACCGTTGACCTTGGTCAATTTCGTTTTCATCAACATCGCCCGCTTCGCCCCATCATTTTCACCAATCGCAACTTTGAAACCCATTACAACGTCGGGTGCGCTTTGCGGGCTTTTGCATTGGTTCAACAACAGATTCCTGAAATGCAACTCATCATCGCAGGCGATGGCAGCCAGCGAAAACAGCTCCACGAATTAGCTCAAAAATTGCAATTGAAAAACCTTGAATTCGTCGGGGCAGTATCGCCTCAAGAGATGGCTGAACTGTATCACCGCGCCGACATCTATTTGAATGCCTCGGTAGTTGACAACATGCCGCTATCGATTCTTGAAGCCTTCGCCTGCGGACTTGCAGTGGTTACGACCAACGCCGGGGGCATCCCGTTGATGGTGAAAAATCGCCAGAATGGATTGCTGGTCGCAAGCGGCGATGAGCGGGCACTGGCTGAAGCCATTCTTGCCGTCTATCGAAATCCTCGACTCGCAGACCGTCTCATCAAGCAGGCGCTAAAGGATTGCCAGGCGTTTACCTGGAATACGGTCGGCGAGCGATGGATTGCGCTTTATGAACAGCTAGCCTGTGAGCATTCGCCGACTTCGACAGTTACACGACAACCAGCCGAAAACGAACCCGCGATAGTCGCGCAAACCGGAGGTTCCGATTAATCAGGAAAGGTGCTACTCGACATGCACGTTAAGGTTGCTCAACTGAAAAAACTCAAAGGCAAATCTTTCCGCGAAATTCGCCTTCGCGGCAAACAGGAGATTGCCAAATTGAATGAGCGTTTGCTTGGCATCGGCACCAACGAAATGAGTGATGCGGCGCTGCTTCGTGAAATTCATTCGCCCAATCACCACGGAACCGGTGAAGGCATCAGCGCATTGATTCTCGAACGCATTCGCACCTCAATCACCCCTGACCTGTACGAGCGCGAAACCCCTGTATTTTTGCCGTCGTTTGCCTATCGCGACGATATTCCATCGCTTGTGCTGCATCGCTTTCCCAATCAATGGTTATTCATCCTTGACCGAGCGGGTCGCGCCATCAATGGGCGTTTTGATTTACTCGGTTTTACTGACCTCAGTTTCGGCGACCCGATTGACTGGCATCTCGAACCCATATCGGGAAAACGCACACCGCTGACGCATTGGAGCACGATTGATTATCTCAATCCAGAAATTGCCGGAGATAAAAAAATCACCTGGGAATTGAATCGCCATGCGCATTTCGTCACCCTCGGTCAAGCCTACTGGTTGACCAATGATGAACGTTATGCCCAAGCATTCGTCGCCCAAGCCAGTCATTGGATGGATGCCAATCCGCCGAATCTCGGCATCAATTGGGCAAGCAGTCTCGAACTCGCATTTCGGTCAATCAGTTGGTTATGGGCATTACATCTGTTTGCCGAATCGCATCATCTGACCGCCAGATTTGTTGCCCGTCTGTTGAAATTTCTGGTCGCCCACGGTCGCCACATCGAATCCTATCTCTCACATTATTTCAGTCCCAACACCCATCTCACCGGTGAAGCATTGGGACTTTTATATATCGGTGCGGCATTGCCGGAATTAAGTCGCGCCAAACCTTGGCGACAAATAGGTCTTAAAATATTGCTCGAACAATTGCCCGCACACATTCGCACGGATGGTGTCTATTTTGAACAATCAACCTATTATCATCGCTACACCGTCGATTTTTTCATCCACCTGTTGACGCTTTCGCGCTCGTGTTACTGGCCCCTGCCTGATGAGGTCGAAGAAAAGCTCGCTTTGGCGCTTGATCATCTGATGTGGCTCACTCGCCCCGATGGTACCACGCCGCTCGTTGGCGATGATGATGGCGGTCGGTTATTGAAACTCGGCGACCGCGCGGCAGATGATTTTCGCGATACGCTGGCAACCGGCGCGACGCTTTTGAATCGCGGCGATTGGAAATATGTTGCAGGTGATGCGGCGATTGAAACCCTGTGGTTACTCGGCCCCGAAGGGTTAGAGCATTTCGATGAGATTGAAATCGAACGACCCACTGAAACGGCGCGCGGGTTTTCTGAAGGTGGTTATTATGTGATGCGCGATGGTTGGTGGAAAGATTCAACCTATGCGTTGATTGATTGCGGACCGCATGGCGTTTATAACTGCGGTCACGCGCATGCCGACGCGCTGGCTTTTGAATTCACCGCGCAAGGAACGAACTGGCTGGTTGACCCCGGAACTTATACCTACACCGGCGATATAAAAACCCGCGATGAATTTCGCGAAACCGCCGCGCATAACACCGCGACCGTTGATGGCTTATTACAATCCCAACCGGCGGGAATCTTTTCCTGGAATCATATCGCAACCGCGAAATTACATTCATTCAATCACCACGCAGGTATCAGTTTTTTTTCAGGCTCACACGATGGTTACGCGCGTTTGCAGGATGCGGTAATCCATAGGCGCAACATTCTCTGTTTGCATCAGCACAACGCCACAGCATTACCGACCTACCTGGTGGTTCAGGATGAATTTTCAGCTCAAGACCGGCACGACTATAGCTTGTTTTTTCACTTCACGCCGGAATGCGCGGCAATCAGTATGGATAATCAAATCAGGGTCATCCATCGAAATCATCAGCAACTCGCAATTTTTACGTTTGCAGAACAACCTCTACGCACAGAAATCCTGCGAGGATATGTGTCACCTGTTTATGGTGAACGCGACTCGGCTCCCATCGCTACCATCGAGTTTAACGGGACAGGAGAACAAACCGTCATGAATTTCATTTTGCCCTTTACCACCAACCATCAAGGCGCACAGGTGGCGCAAAAATCTATCGGTGTAAAAGACGCCAGAGCCTTTATCGTCACGCTGGGTGATTCACAAGATGTGGTAATTGCCGGAAACGCCATTAATCTGGTCGAGTGCAAAGGGCTGAGCGCCATCGCCCAAATGGCATGGGCGCGCTTTGTCGGCAATCGTCTGGTACGCACCTGTTTTGTCAAAGGCAAGGTTATAAAGGTTCACAATAAGTTTTCATTGCACTCCACGGATGTCGTGAATCATTGCGTCATTCAGGTGGCATCCGACCATCTTGAAATAGCCATCGAAGGAACCAACCGGTTCACTCTCGAAACCAAGGGCTTGTGGAAAAAGATTTCTCTTGATGGAAATTGGTTTGACTTAAACCACCAACCTCACAACCTCACGTTTGCCAGAGACACAGGTCAATGGCAGTTAAAAGTAAACGAGAAATGAGGCGCTAAATTATGTGTGGAATTTGTGGCATTGTCGCGACTGAACATTCGGGCAGGCAAATAAACGAAAACCTTCTGGTTCGCATGCGTGACAGCCTCACGCATCGCGGCCCGGATGAAGCCGGACTGTATCTTGATGGCAACATCGGACTCGGTCATCGCCGTTTGTCCATCGTTGACCTCAGCGGCGGCAAACAACCGATGACCAATGAAGACAGAACGATTTTCTTGTCTTACAACGGAGAAATCTATAATCACCGGGAGGTGCGCAAAGGCTTGATTAAACGCGGACATCACTATGCCACTTCCAGCGATAGCGAAACCCTCGTTCACCTCTACGAAGAGCGTGGCAGACACCTGGTTGAAGAACTTCGCGGCATGTTTGCTTTCGCCATCTGGGACAGCAATCGGAAAACCCTGTTGCTTGCGCGCGACCGCCTCGGCATCAAGCCGCTCTATTATCATTTACGAAATGATGGAACCTTGTATTTCGCTTCGGAAATCAAGGCTTTGCTCGAAGCGCGTGCCACTCGTCCGGCATTAAACTACGCAGTGCTCGCGGATTTTGCCGCCAATCGTTCGCCATCGGGCGAAGAAACGCTGTTTAGCGGAATTAAACGCTTGCTTCCCGGTCACACTTTAAGCTGGCAAAACGGCGGCATCGATATTGAACCTTACTGGAATGTCAGTTTTGCGAAAACCCCTGAACGGTTGAGCGAAAAAATCTACCTCGCTCAATTCAACGAATTGTTTGAAGAAGCGGTGCGCCTGCGGTTAATGGCAGATGTGCCGCTTGGCGCATTTCTTTCCGGCGGCATTGATTCAAGCGCCATCGTCGAAGTGATGAGCCGGTCGGTCACGGAACCGATCAAGACTTTTTCGGTCGCCTTTGCGGAACGTGAAGCCAATGAACTCGAATACGCGCGCTTGATTGCGCGAACCTTTAAAACCGACCATCACGAAATCATCGTCCATCCGCAACAATTTTTCGATGCCCTGCCAACCCTGATTTATCAGGAAGATGAGCCGATTGCTCATCCATCGAGCTTGCCGCTCTATTTCGTATCGAAACTTGCCTCGGAACAGGTCAAAGTGGTTTTAACCGGCGAAGGCAGCGATGAACTCCTGGCCGGTTACGGCAAATACCGCAACACCATTTATAACCTGAAACTGGGACGCAATTATCATCAGCGCGTGCCGCAATCAATCAAACGACAAATCCATCAAGCGATTAAACAATTACCCAACACGTCGCCGGTCAAACAAAAACTGACACGCACGTTTTTATGTCTTGCGCCTGACCTGGAAGAAATCTATTTCGATAATTTTTCGGTGTTTTCGCGCCATCAACAATCATCGTTGTTTACCAGTCAAACGATTGAACGAATGACCGAATACAACCCTTACCGGGATTCGCTGGATTATGGCAAACACTCGGACGCCGAAACTCTGCTCGATAAATTGCTGGCAATCGATATGAAAACTTACTTGCAGGAACTCTTGATGAAGCAGGATCAGATGAGTATGGCGGCATCCATCGAAAGTCGGGTTCCCTTCCTCGACCACAAACTTGTCGAATTTGCGGCGCGGCTGCCGGTCAATATGAAACTGCGTGGGCGCACCACAAAATACATTTTGCGCGAAGCGATGCGTGGGCGTTTACCCAAAGCGATTTTGAGTCGCAGGAAAATGGGCTTTCCGGTTCCTGTTGGAAGTTGGTTACGCCATTCGTTCACCCATATCCTGGATGAATATGTGACCGGTGAGCGGGCAATCGCGCGCGGCATTTTCAATAGAGATTATGTGAAGGCGCTGGTGAACCGACATCTTGACGGAGAGCGGCATGACGAACGCTTGTGGATGCTCATCAATTTTGAAATCTGGCAACGGCAATTTTTTGACGGCGAATATCAGAACCAATCCATTGAACTCGATGACCTGCCGGTTTCAATTTTCAACCAGGCAAAAAGCGCAAGCCCGCCGGGAATAGGTAGATGAAGTTTGAATTTTCTGGAGGTGACCAATGGCTGTAAACGGTGTTGCAATGAAAAACGCAATGTCTATTGATCTGGAAGATTGGTTTTGTGTGCATAACCTGAGCCATCTGATTAAACCGAAAGATTGGGACACCTGTGAACTCAGAGTTTATGAAAGCACCCGACGCATTCTGAAACTCTTTGATAAACATCAAACTCGCGCCACCTTTTTCGTTCTCGGATGGATTGCCGAACGACTGCCGGAACTGGTTCGCGACATCGAAGCGCGCGGTCACGACATCGCGGTTCACGGTCACAACCATTTGTTACTCACCGAAGTCACGCCGCGCGAATTTGAAGATGATTTGGTGCAGGCATTGCAGGCTCTCGAAGATTGCGGCGTCCAACAACCGGTGAGAGGCTTTCGCGCGCCTTCATTTACCGTCGTTGAAAAGACCAAACAATGGGCATTTCGGATTCTCGAAAAATACAATTTCCATTACGACTCGTCGATTTTTCCTGTGGGCTTTCATCCTGACTATGGACTACCGGAAACCCCTTTAGGCCCCCACAAAGTGAGCGAACGGCTTTCGGAATTCCCGCTCAGTTGTCTGGAAATGTTCGGTAAACGCTTTCCGTTTAGCGGCGGCGGCTACTTTCGATTGTTTCCTTACGCATACACCAAATACTGTTTGACGAAATGTAATGAACAGGGGCGACCCGCGGTGTTTTATCTGCACCCCTGGGAAATTGACGACCAGCAACCGAGGTTGAGCATCCCCTTCGTTAAGAAATTTCGTCACTACCACAATCTTCACAAAACCGAAAAGCGGCTTAATGCGCTGCTCAGCGATTTTAAATTCACCACGATCAGAGAGGTACTAGGACTATGAGCAATGAGATGGTTACGCATCACCATGAATTAATAATCCAGCGAAATTATTGGAATCGTGAAGTCAACGATTTCCACAGCATTTATTCGCATCAGAAATCGAAATTCGCGCAATATCTGGATCGCGTCTTTCGCAAAGATATGTATGAACGTTTTGTGTTCACGATGGAAAACGCGGAACCGATTAGCGGAAGAAGGTTTCTCGATGTCGGCTGCGGCAGCGGCGTCTATAGCCTCGACTTCATCCGTCGCGGCGCGGCTGCGGTAACCGGACTCGACATTGCTGAAAATATGCTGGCGATTTGCCGACAAAGCGCCAGCCGCGAAGGGGTCGCCAGTCGTTGCCAGTTCATTCATTCGGATTTGCTTGAATATGAATCCGAATCCAAATTCGATGTATCGATTGGTATAGGACTTTTCGATTACATCAGCGACCCGCTTCCGGTCTTAATCAAAATGCGTCAGTTGACCACAGACCGCGCCATTTTGTCATTTCCGAGACGATGGACGTGGCGCGCGCCGATTCGTAAAGCGCGGCTGGCGATGCGCGATTGCCCGGTGTTCTTTTACACAAAATCGACGATTGGGGGTTTATTAAAAGCAGCGGGATTTGTTGACTTCAAAATCTCCCGGGTTGGCAAACTCCACTGTGTTGTCGCCTATTCGGACAGAAAACCTGGCGGGAAATAAACAGCGAAAATTGCGTTTTGATGAATGATTCAAACGGGAGCAGGACGGCATGAAAATATTATGGCTAAAAACCGAATTGCTTCACCCGGTGGATAAAGGGGGAAAGATTCGCACCTATCAAATGCTCAAACATCTCAGGCGACAGCATTTCATTACCTATGTGACGCTTTGCGACCCGGTCAGCGATTCACCCGAAGCATTTGATTTGGCAGGTGAGTATTGCCACAGACTTGCTGCCATTCCGCACGCGGCGAAACCGAAATTCAGTCCGGCATTTTATTATGAACTCGGATTGAATCTCGGTTCGCCTTTACCATATGCGATTCAAAAATACCGTTCAGAGTTGATGCGCCAGGTCGTCGAAGAAGAATTAAACCGCCATCATTTCGATGTTGTGGTTTGTGATTTCCTCACCCCAAGCATCAATATGCCTGAATCAATTCAGGTGCCGACGGTGCTGTTTCAACACAACGTCGAAGCGGTCATCTGGGCGCGGCATTATCAAAACGCCAATAATAAAATCAAGAAGGCTTTCTTTTTCAATCAGTGGCGCAAAATGCGCGGTTACGAAAAGCAGGTCTGTCAACAATTCGACGCCGTGGTTGCGGTTTCCGATGTTGACCGCGATTTAATGCGTAAAGAGTTTGGCATTGAACGAGTTTTTGATATTCCAACCGGCGTCGATACAGACTATTTCAATCCGCTTGATGCAAAACCGCAAGCCAACGAACTGGTGTTTACCGGTTCAATGGATTGGATGCCCAACGAAGATGCCATTATCTATTTCGTAAACGATATTCTGCCGCAAATATCTGCACAAATTCCCGACGTGCATTTAACGGTTGTCGGGCGCAATCCGACGAAGCGATTAAAAACTATTGCCGAGACTAACTCGCAAGTCACAGTCACGGGTCGGGTTGATGATGTGCGCCCGTATATTAACAACGCGGCGGCTTATGTGGTGCCGATTCGCGTGGGCGGCGGAACACGTTTGAAAATTTATGAAGCGATGGCGATGGCAAAACCGGTCATCTCAACGACCATCGGCGCGGAAGGCTTGGCGGTTCGCAACCGCGAAGAAATTATCATCGCCGATGAACCGCAGAAATTCGCTGAATCGGTGGTGACGGTTTTAAAAGATGCAGCGTTAGCTGAACGCCTCGGCACACAAGCCAGAAATATTGTCTGCGAGCGATTCGGCTGGCAGCGCGTGGCAGCGGCATTCGGTCAAGTGTGCGAAGGCGTGCAGAAACGTTCGCTTGCTGCTTAGCTAGTTCATTTTAATATGCTCCCCTATACGCAAGGAGTTGTGAAGTAAATGCGTTTAAGTATTTTTGGGTTGGGTTATGTTGGTTGTGTCTCGGCAGCCTGTTTTGCCGATAAAGGTCACGAAGTTATCGGTGTGGATGCCAATCCCTTGAAAGTTGACATCATCAATGAAGGCAGAAGCCCGATTGTTGAACAGGGCATCGAAGCCTTGATTAAAAAAAATGTTCGGGAAAATCGCTTGCGCGCCACCAAGGATATAACCGACGCCATTCAAAATTCGGATATTTCGCTCGTCTGTGTCGGAACCCCTGCCAATCACAACGGCAGCCTTGACCTCACCTATATCAAGCGTGTCTGTCAGCAAATCGGCACTGCTCTGGAATCAAAATCTCGTTATCATACCATCGCTCTGCGCTCGACGATGCTTCCGGGTACGATTCACGAAACTGTGATTCCGACGCTTGAAGTCTTTTCAGGCAAACGCGCCGGACGTGATTTCGGCGTTGCCGTCAACCCGGAATTCTTACGCGAAGGAACTTCGATTCACGACTTCCACAATCCCCCATTTACTTTAATCGGCACCGACGATGATGATGCCGCAGGCATTTTGCGCAGGCTCTATGCGGGCATTGATGCGCCGCTTCTAACCATCGGCATCAAAGAGGCTGAAATGGTCAAGTATGCCTGCAATTGTTTTCACGCCTTGAAAGTCACCTTCGCCAACGAAATCGGTAATCTCTGCAAAGGGCTTGGGGTTGACAGCCATCAGGTGATGGAAGTGTTTTGTCAGGATACCAAACTCAATCTTTCGCCTTACTACCTCAAACCGGGATTTGCTTTTGGGGGTTCGTGTTTACCGAAAGACCTTCACGCCATCACTCACAAAGCCAAAGAACTGGATGTTGAGATGCCCATGCTGGATGCGATTTTGACGAGCAATCGCCAACAGATTGAGCGCGCCGTTGATATGGTGCTGCAAACCGGTCGTAAAAATGTCGGCGTGCTGGGTCTGAGTTTTAAATCGGGAACCGATGATCTGCGCGAAAGCCCGATGGTCACGTTAATCGAACGCTTGATTGGCAAAGGGCTGAAACTCGCGATTTATGACAGAGATGTTGAGTTGGCGCGCATTTTCGGAGCCAACAAACAATATATCGAACGAGAAATTCCCCATATTTCGTCGGTGATGCAATCGAACCTCAATGAAGTCATCGAGCAATCGGAAGTCATCATCATTGGCAAAAAAGAGGATGAATTTCGCATTCTCGCTGACAAATTAAATAACGGGCGGGTGGTTATCGATCTGGTCAGGCTATTGGAAGTTCAAGACGCGCGCAAAAGTTATCAAGGGATGTGCTGGTGAAAAACTTACTCATCGTATCGCGTTTGCCTATTGAGTTGCGCCCTTCCGGGGCTTGCATAATTTTCTTAAACAGATTCCCAATCCCTAACGAAAATGGAGTAATCATCGTGTCACTTAGTCGAAGTATCGTTGCCCGCCTCAATCGTAACCCGTTGATTGACCAATTGGTTTATAAAACCAAACACGGCCCGGCTCGCGGATTGAAACGGCAGGGCGGAATGGGCTGGCTTCCCACCTTTGTCCCGCGATCACACGAATGGGATGCCGAAGAAACCTTCCTGGCAAATCTTGATTGGCACGAGTTGACCATCTATGACATAGGCGGCGACCAGGGATTATTCACACTTTTTTTCGCGCATCGCGCAGGCGAAAACGGACAGATCATTACCTTTGAACCGAATCCTCAAAGTTTCCGTCGCATTCAACGCAATGTCAGTTTGAATCAATTTACAAATGTTCGCGTATTGAATATCGGCATCGGCAGTCAGCGAGAAACACTGACATTCACTTTTCCGGCAAACGAACCGGCAAGAGGAACGGCGACACATTCCATCGCCAATCAAATTGTCAGTGAAGCGAGCGCCATCGTTGGTGAAATCGAAGTCAATTCCCTTGATGATGAAATCGCACGCAGCAGGTTGCCCGCGCCAAATTTTATCAAGCTTGATATTGAAGGGATGGAATACCCGGCATTGCTTGGCATGCAAGCCACCCTTTTGCAATTTCGCCCGCGATTATTCATCGAAATTCATGGAGCGGATTTACAGGAAAAAACCCTGAACATTCAACAGGTCGTTGGGCTGTTGGAAAAATTGAACTACCAGATGCTGCACATCGAATCCGGTTCACGGGTGAATCAATTGAATGCCGAATATGCGCGTGAAGGACATCTCTATTGTGTGCCCAATGAAATTGCCTGAGCGGTATGAATAAACCGATTGAGAGACGGAGAAACAGTGGTGAATTTATTAAAACCATTACTAGCCATTTACCTTTTTATCTGCCTGGTGTCGTGCGCCGCAAACCCCAACCAAAGCGGCGAGTTCGATAGCGATTCGGCAAATCCGGCTACTGTTACCGCAAGCCGCCAACCCACTCAATCAACTTCGCCAGTCTCAACCACAGCGCCGCAATTACCGGCGACGATTCTTGATACGACTTTACCGACAACCGCAGGTCGCAAAATCAAAGTCGCGGCAGGCGCGGACGGGGCAAGGAATTTTCAGACCGCGCTCGATCAGGCAAAACCCGGCGATGTAATCCTGCTTGAAGCCGGAGCGACCTATTTAGGAAATTTCACCTTGCCGAAAAAATCGGGCAACGAGTGGATAATCATTCGCTCGACGGCAAGCGATGCACAACTTCCCGCACAGGGAACCCGCATCACACCCAAGTATGTAAATTTTTTACCTAAGCTCATCACCACCAACGCTGACCCGGTTATCAAAACCGCTGCGGGCGCGCACCACTATCGGTTTATCGGTATTGAATTTTCGGTCACCGCGACCACCCCTGTGACTTATGATTTGCTGCAACTGGGTTCAGGCGCGCAAACCTCTATGGCAGAGGTTGCGCACGATTTAATCATCGACCGTTGTTACCTACACGGCAGCGCCACCGCCAATCTGAGACGCGGCATCGCGCTTAACAGTGCGCACACCAGCGTCATTGATTCACATATTTCGGATTGCCATGAAAAAGGCGCGGATTCACAGGCAATTTGCGGTTGGAATGGGCCGGGACCATTTAAAATCGTCAACAACTATCTGGAAGGGGCGGGCGAGAATGTTATGTTCGGCGGCGCTGACCCGAAAATCGCTAACCTCGTGCCTTCCGATATTGAGTTTCGCCGCAATCACTGTTTCAAACCGTTGGCGTGGAAAAAGAACGAAGCCATTTATGCAGGTGAGCCTTGGTCTATCAAAAATATATTTGAATTGAAGAATGCCCGGCGGGTGTTGATTGAGGGCAATCTTTTCGAGAATAACTGGGTTGATGCGCAAAGCGGGGTTGCCATTTTGTTCACGGTTCGCAATCAGGATGGCACCGCTCCCTGGTCTATCGTTGAAGATGTGACATTTTCCAATAACATATTGAGGCACGTAGCAGCCGCTATCAATATTCTCGGTCGCGATAACAATAACGAGAGTCAACAGGTTCAACGCATCAAAATTTATAACAACCTGATTTACGATGTCGGCGGAAAACAATGGGGCGGCAACGGCGTCTTTCTGCAAATCAGCGATACCCGCCAGGTCTCGGTCGATCACAACACCGTCGTGCATCGCGGCAACATCATCACCGGTCACGGCAGAGCCAACGAAGGATTTGTCTTCACCAACAATTTTCTGCCGCACAATGAATATGGGGTAATCGGTGATGGCGTAGGTCCGGGCAATCCGACGATTGCCAAATATTTTTCCAAGCCGACCTTTAAACGCAATGTATTAGCGGGCGGGCGCGCATCGCTTTATCCGGCGGATAATTTTTTCCCGGCTAACCTGGACGACCTCGAAAAAGCCGAAAAAAATTTTAATTTGCCTACCACCAGTCAATTTAAAAATGCCGGAACCGATGGCAAAGATATTGGCTGCGACCTCAATCAACTCGCCAAAGACATCGGCATGATTGAGCCGAAACTGTAACTCGAATGCTTATTCACGGAGGGTAACGGATGCTTGACTCAAAGCGTTTGCAAAAGCCAAAATCAACCGATGCCACACCGCTCATCAGCGTCATTATTCCGGCATACAACGCCGCGCAGCACATCACCGAAACCATTGAATCGGTGCTCAATCAAACTTTCAAGTCATTTGAAATTATTGTAGTGAACGATGGCTCACCCGATACCGAAGCCCTCGAACAGGTGCTGAGACCTTTTGCCGGAAAAATCATTTACCTCAAAAAAGCCAATGGTGGCCCGGCATCGGCACGCAATGCCGGCATACGCAAGGCGCGAGGCAGGTTCATTGCGCTTCTTGATTCCGATGATATTTTTCTGCCGGAACATTTGCAGGAACAATTGAATTTTATGGAGACCGGAGAGTTTGATTTTGTTTATTGCGATGCGCATCTATTCGGACATTCGCCGTTAGCGGGCTACAGTTTTATGGAATTGGTTCCTTCACAGGGTGAAGTGAATTTTGAAAGTCTGTTGGCGGCGCGCTGTACGGTGCTGACTTCCACGGTGGTGGCGCGAAAACAACCGATAATGGATGCGGGATTGTTTGATGAAACGCATACCCAAATCATCCCTGCGGAAGATTACGACCTCTGGTTGAGGCTGGCGCAACGAGGCACCCGCATGGGATTTCAAAAAAAGAAATTGATTAACCATCGCAAACATGGCGACAGCCTTTCAGCCAATTCGCTTAAAGCCTTCGAGGGCGCACTTCAGGTGCTTGAAAATATTCAGCAAATCGGTTCATTGAGTGAGCGAGAAGAGTTGCTGTTGAACGCTACCCGATTGCAACTCACAGCCGCTATGGAACTGGAACGCGGCAAACATCAGCTATTAAAAAAAGATTTTCAAGGCGCAGCCGAAGCCATACGTTTTGCCAATCAATATTACCGGCGATGGAAACTCCGACTGGTCTTGCTCTGGCTTAACCTTGCGCCCCATTCATTATTATCGGCATACCTTTTTCGCAACCGCTTACAGGCAAATTTCAATAGCGGAAAAACGGAAACCTGCGGGTAAAACAACCACCCGCCAAAAGTAACGCCCATCAATAAGCTGTAGTTCAACGCATGGAATCACAAACTGAACAATCCCATTCTTCGCTGACCGCCCGCGCTACCTGGTTTATGGTCGCCAAAATCGCCGCGTTTATCTTGAATTTTATCTTGCCCTTGATGCTTGTGCGGCGGCTCAGCCCACACGAATTCGGTGTCTACAAACAGGTATTTCTGGTGGTCGGCACCGCCATCACTTTATTGCCGCTCGGTTTCGGTATGAGCGCCTATTATTTTCTGCCGCGTGAACCCGAAAAGCAGGGTGCTGTGGTTTTCAACATTTTAATTTTTTACACGGTTATCGGCTTAATGATGGGGGTGGCATTTATGGCATTTCCATCAATGCTTGCGGTTATTTTGCACAGCCCCGAATTTTTTGATTATGGCGCACTGGTTGGCATGATTATTGTGTTTTGGGTGATGACGCCGCTTCCCGAAATGCTTGCGGTTGCCAAACAGGAACCGCGCCTCGCTTTCGCTTTCGTTGTTTCATCACAATTTGTGAGAACCGCGCTGCTGGTGATTGCAGCGGTCGCATTCGCATCCGTTAAAGCTTTAATGATTGCCGCCATCATTCAAGGCATTTTGCAGTTGCTGATGCTGTTAGTTTATCTACACAGACGATTCCCCGGTTATTGGCAAAAGTTTGACCACAAAGTTTTGCGCCGGCAGTTATCCTATGCCCTGCCGCTCGGTTTCGCGGGGCTGCTCTATTCCCTGCAAAGTGATTTGCACAATTACTTCGCAGCCTACACCTACGACGCCGCGACCTTTGCGATTTATGCTATCGGTTGTTTTCAATTGCCGCTCGTCGGCATTCTCAGCGAATCGGTCTGCTCGGTCATGATTGGTCGCATCAGTGTTTTACAAAAGCAAGATGCAAGACAGCAAATCATTGAACTGATGGCACAGGTGATGCGCAAACTGGCGATGGTCTATTTTCCGCTTTATGGCTTTTTAATGGTTGCCGGACGCGATTTCATTATCGTTCTTTTCACTGACCAATACCTGGCAAGCTGGTCGATTTTTGCCATCAATTTAACCATGTTGCCGGTGAGCATTCTGGTGCTTGACCCGGTGCTTCGCGCCTATGCCGAACAACGCTATTACCTGTTGAAACTCCGCCTGGTTTTGATTGGTTTCATGATTTTGGCTTTATGGGCAGCGACCCGTTATTTCGGATTAATCGCGATTATCTCGGTGGTGGTTTTCTTCAGCGTGCTTGAGCGCATCTGGACAGCCGTGAAAATGGGCAAGGTCATCGGCGTCCGACGAAGCGACAACTATTTATTAAAAGATATAAAAAAGGTCGCGTTGAGCGCCGCTGCCGCCGCTATCATCACGTTTGTCTTACCATATTTTTTACTCGATATCCGACCATTTTTAAGATTGGTTGTAATGGCAATCATTTTTTCTGTAAGCTATCTGTCTGCTTTTCTCCTGTCAGGCATCCTCACTGCCGACGAATGGGAATGGTTACGCCGCCAGGCATTGCGTTTACGCCGAAGTTCTGGCAATCAATCAACCAATTTATCGAAGGAATCAGCATGGTAAAAAAACCTGTAAGCCAATCTTTATGGGTCGCGCTTTTTATTTTACTGGCAACTCTGCCGGCAATGGCTTCGTTCACTCATTCATTTTCACCAGTTGATTCAACTCACCTGGTTCGCGCGGGCGAAGATTTGCAATCCGTATTAAATCAGGCAAGTCCCGGTGATACCATTCTGCTCGAAGCCGGTGCGACCTTTAGCGGAAATTTCATTCTTCCGAAAGTTGAAAGCAACAATCGGAGTGTGATTACCATTCGCACTTCAGCGCCGGACGAACAGTTGCCACCTGCCGGTTCGCGTATTGACCCGACATTCAGCAATAAACTCGCAAAACTCGTCAGCCCCAATAGCGAAGCGGCGCTGAGAACCGTAAACGACACCCATCATTTCCGTTTCATCGGCATTGAATTCACGATTGCGCCGGACGTTATGCTCAATTATGGCATTGTGAAATTCGGGGGCGGCGATGAGACAACAATTGATGCCCTGCCGCATCACCTCACGCTTGACCGTTGTTATATTCATGGCAATGCGCTTGCCGATGTAGCGCGCGGCGTGGCGCTCAACAGCGCCACCACGACAATCATCAATTCCTATATTTCCGATTGTCACGGCATAGGCTTTGACACGCAGGCGATTGCTTCGTGGAATGGCACAGGCCCGTTTACGATTATCAACAACTATCTGGAAGGCGCAGGTGAAAATGTTTTATTCGGTGGCGCAGACCCGAAAATAGTCAACCTGGTTCCCTCTGATATTGAATTTCGCCGCAATCATTTAGCGAAACCACTGCATTGGAAAGCAGGCATTCTCGCCAAACCAGTCCATCTTACAGCGCAAAGTCTGCCTTCAAGCGGAGCCTTGAACGGCTATACGACTTATTACTACCGGGTCACGGCGCGCACCCGTGCAGGCTATAGTGCAACCGCTACGTCTGCTGCCTCAGATGAAATCAGCGTGACGCCGCAAACCGGTGACAATTTGATTCAGTTATCGTGGCAACCGGTCGAGCGGGCGACGGCTTATCGCATTTATCGAACTACCGATGACCCGACAGTAACGGAAAGAAACTGGGTCTATTTTGAAATGGATGCTTTGACCTGTTCGACAACCGATGGCATTTGTCCGTTTATCGATACCGGCACAATCGAAGGCACACGCGCAACCCCGCCAACTCAGGCAACCCGCTGGTCTGTGAAAAATATATTTGAATTGAAGAATGCCCGGCGGGTGTTGATTGAGGGCAATCTTTTCGAGAATAACTGGGTTGATGCGCAAAGCGGGGTTGCCATTTTGTTCACGGTTCGCAATCAGGATGGCACCGCTCCCTGGTCTATCGTTGAAGATGTCACGTTTACCAGTAACATTGTTCGTCACACGGCTGGCGCAATCAACATTCTCGGTCAGGATTATCTCAAGCCCAGTGAAAAAGCCAGAAATATCAAGATTGTGAACAACCTGTTTGAAGATATAAATGGCAAACAATGGGGCGGCGGCAACGGCGTCTTTCTCATCATCACCGATGTCGTCAGCATTACCGTCATGCACAACACGGTTTTGCAAAGCGGCAATACCATCAACGCCTATGGGCAGCCAAGCGATGGGGTTAAATTTTTGAACAACATCTTTCAACATAATGAGTATGGCATTATCGGTGATGGCACAGGCACGGGCAAAAGCACCTTGAATAAATATCTACCGGGGAAGAAATTTAAAGGCAATGCGTTTATTGGTGGAAATTCATCGCTGTATCCTGAGTTGAATTTCTTTTTTCAAACGATGGATGAAATCGGCTTCGTTGACGCAGCCAATGGCAACTATGAGCTTGTCCCGTTAAGTCCGCTTAAAGGTCGCGGCACCGATGGCAAAGATGTTGGTTGCGATATGAATCAATTGAAAGCCGCATTGCAGGTCAATCAATAATTACCGGAGCCAGTCCATTGGCTAACTATTGAGCAAATTCAAGGCAGTTAAAGCTTATGAGAAGTATGGCAAGGTCAACCCATCGGTTTATCTCTCGACGCCTCTATTTTCCCTTGCAACGGGCGCGAAATTTCAGAAAGTCTGCGAGGCGTCCGGTGATGCTTGCCTTTTACGCAGGCATGGAGTTTCGCCGAACCACAACGCATTGGAGCACCGAGCAAAAGCGTGAATGGATTTTGCGTCGTTTGCATTTTTCGCTGCGCCGGGCTTACCGGGAAACCGATTTTTATCGTGAACGCTTCGACCATATCGGATTCGACCCGTTCACGGATTTCAGTTTTGCAGATTTCGCAAGGCTTCCCGCGCTTGAGAAAGATGACCTCTTTCAAGCCGGAAAAACCATCTTGTCGAAAGCCATACCGAAAGAAAAACTTCTGCACGATTCCACCGGCGGTTCAACCGGAAAGCCGGTTGAGATATGGCTGGGAGCGGAAGAGCAAGGATGGCGAGAAAGCGCCGGCGAGCGTTTTCAGGAACAAATTGGCGCACCGGCGGGAACCCGCACGGCGCTACTCTGGGGACATCACCTCGACCCTGTAAAACGCGATAGCCTGCGTGACCGGTTCATTGCGTTTCTCAATCATCAACGCTGGTTCGATTGTTTTCGCTTGGCACAAGACACCCTGGAAAAATATCACCTTGAATTTCAACGCTGGCAACCGGAACTGATCATCGCTTATGCAGCGCCGCTTGGCGCACTAGCCGAGTGGGTTGCTGAACACCACCTCAAGCCCAACTATCCTGAAATCGGATTTGTAACCGGCGCGGAAAAATTATTGCCGCATCATCGCGCCATCATTGAATCCGTCTTTCGTCGCCCGGTTCACGAACGTTATGGCAGCCGCGATGTAGGCTATATCGGATATCAGCTCAATCCTCAACAATCCACAAGTTTCGCGCTTGACTGGGCAAATCTGTTAATTGAGCCGGAATCAACTGAAACGGTGAGTTCG
This sequence comes from Acidobacteriota bacterium, assembly GCA_040754075.1. Classification (NCBI taxonomy): domain Bacteria; kingdom Pseudomonadati; phylum Acidobacteriota; species Acidobacteriota bacterium. Next base: position 24,945 of record JBFMDH010000008.1, on the reverse strand, counting down.
ATTCTGATTACCAAACTGCACGCTGACGGTATGCCGATGATTCGCTATCGCATCGGCGACCTGGGGCACTTCCCGGTTGCGAGTGCGCCGGGAAATCCGAGTTTCACTTTAAATGAAATCATCGGGCGAGAGACCGACCGCATCTGGCTTCGCAGCGGGCGTTGGATTTCCGGTTCGCAAATTCCTCATATGATGAAAGACGCGGCGGTTCAGGAATATCAACTGGTGCAACAAGCCGACTATTCCATTCACCTCAGCATCGTTCCGAAACGCGAATTTAATGAAGCTATTTCAAGCCGTATTCAATCTACGCTTGGTTTAAATCTTGAAGGATTACCGATTGATATTGTCGTGGTCGATCACATCGAACGCACCAAAGCCAATAAATTTCGTCCGGTCATCAGCCACGTTAAACCTTTGGAGCAGATTGCCTCATGAATCAATGTGCAAACTCATCATTGACTGACCCGCGCATTGCCCTCAGTCGCTTGCCTTCGGCGGCGTATAAAACCGTCTGTGAAACGGATGACGATTTAGACCTCGCGTTAAGCCAAATCTGCAAGGCGCTTGGATGGTCAACTGATTCGCGCAATTTACTGGGGCAAGTAATTCCAGAGGGCGCGCGGGTGTTAATCAAACCCAATTTCGTGTTGCACGAAAACGAAGGCGCGGATGGCATGGAGCCGATGATTACTCATCCCTCGCTCATTCGCGTGGTAGTTGAAATCGTCCGGCAAACCCAAGCCGCAGAAATTCTCGTCGGTGATGCGCCGGTTCAACGGTGCGATTTTGCTGAGCTTTTGCGGGTCACAGGGCTGAACCAATGGGCTGACGAGTTGATAAAAGTTGAGCCACGCTTTAAAGGCATCAAGGATTTTCGGCGCACCACCTGTGTTATGCAGGATGGTGTGCGCTTTGCCGATGAAAATAAAATTGCTGTGGATGAATTCGTGTTATTCGACCTCGGCAGCGAAAGTCTGCTTGAACCGGTGAGCAATCCCGACAATCATTTTCGCGTAACCTGCTATGACCCGCGATTGATGGCAAAGACGCATGCGCCGGGGCGTCATCAATATCTGGTCGCCAGAGATGTGATGGAAGCCGATGTGGTCATTAATCTTCCGAAATTGAAAACCCACAAAAAAGCCGGGATTACCTGTGCGTTGAAAAATCTGATTGGCATCAATGGCAATAAAGAGTATCTGCCCCATCATCGGGTTGGCGGTTCGCAAAATTCAGGCGATTGTTATCCGGGCGCGGACGTGACCAAGCGGCTGCTCGAATATACGCTCGACCGGCAAAATATGGCAGCGTCGGAAGCGACGACGAAAATCTGGAATGGGGTTGCAAAAAATTTGACGCGGGTTTTACAACTGACCGGAGATAAAATCGGCGTCGAAGGTTCGTGGTCGGGCAATGATACGATATGGCGAACCTGTCTAGACCTCAATCGCATTCTGTTATACGGCGATGTGAGTGGCAGACTTGCAGATGAACCGATGCGCAAGGTGTTGCACATTGCCGATGCGATTGTTGCAGGTCAAGGTGATGGCCCGCTTGCGCCGAAATCGTTACCGCTTGCAATGATTTTTGCGAGCAGCAATGGCGCGGCGATGGATTTCGTCGGCGCGCAGTTGTTGGGCTATGACCCGCAACGCCTTCCGGTTGTGCGAGAGGCGTTTGGCATCTTTCCCTGGCCGGTTGTTAGTTTCACTCAGGATGCGGTGAATTTGCTGATTGATGGCGAAGCGGTAAAACCGGAAGCGATTTGCCAATTGAATCCCTTGATTGAATCAATCATTTATCCTTCAGGTTGGCGCGATGCTGCGCTTTTCAAACCACCTGGCGGATGAATGTTCGGCAAGTTGACCAGCGCGGCTTGCAAAGATTGAAAACTGGTTTTTCTATCAACTAACTTTTCAGTTCATTCCGTGACCTTCATTGTCAGTTCCGGCTTGACCAACTTCGCTACGGCGTCGATCAATTTTTCGGCTTCCATCGGTTTAGTGAGAAAGAATTGAAAGCCCGCTTCCACTGCGCGCAACCCTTCTGTTCGACCGGCGAAACCGGTGAGTGCCAATGCCGGGATGGCGCTTTTCTTTTCCTCTTCGATTAGCTTTAGCTGACGGATTAATGAATAGCCATCTTCATCCGGCAAACCAATATCAGAGACCACCACTTGCGGCGTCCATTGGTTTAATAAGCCGATGGCTTCCGAAACGCGACTGGCGCACTTCACTTCGGCTCCTTGCATTTCCAGCACAAAACGCACCAACTCTAAAGAGTCCGGGTCATCTTCAACGACCAGCACCCGTACCGATGGAAGCGCATGTGAATCCAATGATGTTGACGCATGGTCGTTTTCAACGGTTGGCATATTTTGCGTCTCCTCAACTAAAGGTAGAGTAATGATAAAGGTCGCCCCCTGGTTTTCCCCTGTGCTATGCGCTTCAATGGTTCCGCCATGTAATTCAACCAGGTGTTTGACCAGAGCTAGCCCCAGACCGAGACCACCTTGCTGGCGAGTGTAGATGCTCTCCTGTTGGCGGAAACGATCAAAAATATAAGGCAGAAATTCCGGCTTGATGCCCTGCCCGGTGTCGCGCACCCTAAGTTGCACGTCTTGAGCATTGCGAACCAATGATAGATAGACCTTGCCGCCGCGTGGAGTAAATTTTATGGCATTGGTCAGTAAATTCCAGACCACTTGCTGAAGGCGCGCAGCATCACCTCGAATGAGGTTCACAGAATGGTCAAGGTTGACATGCAGTTGAATATCTTTAGCGGTTGCTGCCGGTCGCACTGAATCAATTGCCGGTTCAATGCAGGTATCCAGTTTCAGCGATTCCATATTGAGCGTCAGTTTCCCGGCAATAATGCGCGAGACATCCAATAAATCTTCAATAAGTTGCTCCTGTGCGGCGGCGCTCCGCTCAATAATCTCTATCCCGCGCTTCCTGGTTTTGTCATCTATATTCGCGCCCTGGATGAGACGCGACCATCCCATCATGGCGTTGAGCGGGGTTCGGAGTTCATGGGATAAGGTCGCCAGAAACTCATCTTTCAAGCGGTTGGCTTCTTCTGCGCGGGCGCGGGCGGCGCTCATTTCTTCATAAGCTTTTGCTCTCGCCAGCGCGAGGTCGGCTGCCGATGCCACAGCGCGCAATAAATCAAGTTCATAATCGCTCGCCTGGTGTTGATGTGCCCAGTAAGCGCCGATTGCCGCGACCGGCTCTCTGGGACCGACCGGCATCATCGCCAAACTTTTCACGAATGTTTTTTTATACTCATCAATCGGGATTCGGGAATCGGTATAAATGTCTGCAATCGCTACCGGCATTCGGTGAATAATCGACCACCCCGAAATACAGTTTGTGGAAGAAAACCGACGTCCTTTCCAAAGCGGCATCCGGGCATCTTCGTCGGCATAAAAAACGCTCTCCCCTTCATACAATATAAAAGCTGCTCCATCACAACCCAATAATTTACGCACTGTCCGGCAAAGCGTAGCGGTTACCTGAGCGGTATCGAGGTGGGCGACCAATTCGCGGCTCATCTCGGTCAGCGTAATGCTGTCGTGCCAGCGGCGTTCGGCTTCCTGACGCGCCGTTTGCTCACGCAACAACAACACTTCTCCCTCTTTCTCCAGGCGCTTGTGCTCAGTGATGTCGTGGGCAATTGTCGATGCGCCAATCATCTCACCGATGGCGTTGCGAATCGGGGATACCGTCAAAGAAATCTCGAATACTGTACCATCTTTGCGCCTACGCTCGGTTTCGTAATGCGAAATGATTTCGCCGCGCTGCAAGGCTGCCAGGATATTTGGGAAATCGTCGTTGCGGTCGGGCGGCATCAATAAAGCCACCGATTTGCCAATCACTTCGTCAGAGGTGTAGCCATAGAGGCGTTCGGCACCTTGATTCCAACTGAGAATAACTCCCTGCAAATCCTTGCTGAAGATGGCGTCGTCAGATGATTCAACGATAGCGGCTAATGCCGCTTTGGTTTGTTCGGCGCGTTTACGCTCCGACACATCGCGAAACACCAGGATGACCCCGACAACCTTGCCATCGGATAAGCGAATCGGCGCGCCGCTGTCGTCAATCGGAATTTCTCTGCCGCCTTTTGCGATTAAGATGGTGTGGTTGGCAAGCCCGACGATGGTCTTTTCACGCAACACCTTTGCAACCGGATTCTCGACCAACTGGCGAGTGAATTCATTTACGATATTGAAGACCGTGGTAATGGATTTGCCGACCGCCTGGTCTTTCGTCCAGCCCGTCAAGGTTTCCGCCGTCGGATTAATGAAATCAATCAGTCCGTTGATGTCTGTAGCGATCACCGCATCCCCGATACTTGCAAGTGACACGCGAAGCCGCTCACGCTCTGCCTCAACCCGGTGTTGAGCCTTGCGGCGAGAACTGACAAACAGCACCAGACTGATGAAGAGAATCAGGCGGTTCAACATGAGAAAAAAATATCTTGGCGCGGTTTGTTGATGCCAGGTGTAATATAGCACGGCAATTTCGTATTCCAGGGCAACGAGCAACCCAGGACCCCTGCCACCATACCAGGCGCTGGCAATCAACAAAACGATAAGCAAAGTTGTGGGGTCTAAGGTTATGGAAAAATAGCGCCTGATGGCTACTGCAATCAGAAGAATTGCCAGGAATGAAAGCACCGGCAAGCCATAGCGTAGCGCCACTGTTCGCACCCTCTTTTTCATAGAAACCTCTTCACTCTCCAAGGTGAATTGCCCTTCCTAAAAGGCATCAAATAACCATCCAATTCGTTTCAGCAAGGCTTATTGATTAACGTGATTGCAGATTTAATTTTAGTGACTCACCGCGTTCGGCATTCGCCAATCATCAAGAATCTAGCACGGAATATCGTAGATGACTTCGGGCGCAGGTCATCTTACAAAACCTCACCATCCTGGTTGAGGTCAGTCGCCCGGAAACGCTTGCTGAGGTGTTTGCGAGACTCTAAGCCCAACAACATTCCGGCTCAAAGTCTATGGGGGAGCGACAGACGAGCAATTGATTTTACGATGACCAAAGTTGATAAAGCCTGTGGTCAACGTTGACCATTTGCCCCTGTGCTTCTTGATTTCGGGTGAATTTATATCACGGTTTCAAGTCGCATTAAAGGAATTATCCATCAGTTGCCAACCGGCATCTGGAATCATCTCGAAACCCGGCTTCCCGGCATAAGCCTTGTGTAGCCTGAAAGCATCATTATTGATTGGAGGCGAAGACGCAGTGGCGCATTTACCGGTTCTGAAAAATGGTCGGGTGTTTTTTATAATCTCGCCGATTTATGTACCGGGGGCTATGGGGCGGTCGCCATTACCGAATGGGACAACCCCTGGCGGACGTTGACGGTCTGGGCACAATTTAAGCAACGAAAGAGTCGCGCATTAAATATATTTTGTAATATACTCGACCTGGCAGATAAAGGTAACTTACAGAGAATTCAAGATAAGTGTTGTGCTTATCTCTCTGATTTCGTTCCTCAGTCTTAACCTACCAAACCATCTGTTTGGTCTAATCTGCGAGGAACCGGCGATGCAAAAAACCACCAAATCACTAATCGTGCGCTACGGCTGCGGACTTGCCGCGTTTGCGTTGATTCTTCTCCTTGCGTTTCTCCTTCGTCGTCTTTCCATCGGGATTGATTTGAGTTTTATGGTGATTCTCGCGTTAATCGGGATCAGTTGGTTTTTCGGGAAAGGACCGGGGTTGCTGCTGTTAGTGTTGTTTGAGTTGGTTTCCGTGCTATCAACTTGGCGGACACAACCGGAGAGAGTGCTTACGGCAAAATATTTTTTTGCGCAGTTTAATGTACTGGTGTTACTCGGTCTTTTAGTGGTGCTGGTCAACGGGCGACGGGAAAGTGATCGTCGTTTACGCAAGCAACGGGAATGGTTGCAAGTGACCCTTTCCAGTATAGGCGATGCAGTCATTGCCACCGACCTGAATGGACGAATCAATTTCATGAACCCATCGGCGGAAACGCTTACCGGTTGGACATTGGCGCAAGCCGCTGATATGCCGCTGGCTGAGGTCTTTCAAACGGTTGAAGGGGATGTCAACGGAGCCGTTGAACCCCGGGTGTCAGATTTGAACGACGCAGAGAGTGCTCATTTGCCGACCGAATATACAGGGACTCTGGTTTCCAAAGATGGCACCGAAAAATTTATCAGCTACAGCAAATCTCCCATCCGTGGGCAAGCCGGGAAGCGGGATGGCGCGGTGCTGGTATTGCGCGATATGACGGAGCGCAAACAGGCAGATGAAATCTTGCGGCGAACTGAGGAACAGTTGCTTCAAGCGCAGAAGATGGAAGCGGTGGGACGTTTAGCGGGCGGGGTTGCGCATGACTTTAACAATCTGCTGACGGTTATTCTGGGATATTGCCATCTCATCAAGGCGCGGCTTGACCCGACCAATTCCATGCATCAGGAGATTGATGAAATTTACAAATCCGGTAAACGGGCGGCGGCTCTCACTTCGCAATTGCTTGCCTTCAGTCGAAAACAGGTGCTGCAACCCAAAGTGTTAGACCTCAACACCATCGTGGCAAACACCAGCAAAATGCTCAGTCGGCTGATTGGCGAAGACATCCGATTCAGAACGACCTTAGACCCGGGATTGAACCCCGTCAAAGCAGACCCCGGACAGATTGAACAGGTCTTGATGAATCTGGCGGTTAATGCCCGTGATGCGATGCCCAATGGCGGCAGCCTCTCGATTGAAACCGCCAATACTTATTTGGATGAGAACTATGCCGCGCAACATGTCGAGGTGCGCGCCGGACATTATGTCATGTTAGTGGTCAGCGATTCCGGGTGCGGCATGGATACCAAAACGCTTGCCCATGTCTTTGAACCGTTTTTTACCACTAAAGAGAAAGGCAAAGGAACCGGGTTGGGGTTGGCAACGGTCTATGGAATCGTCAAACAAAGTGGCGGACACATTTGGGTTTATAGTGAACCGGAGCGTGGCACAACCTTCAAGGTATATTTGCCGCAAGTCGAACCCACCGACTCCTCGTCTGAACGGTCGGTGGCTGCCGATATATTGCCTTTAGGCACCGAGACGATACTCTTAGCCGAAGACGAGTTGCAAGTGCGCGAGTATACTTCGCGGGTTTTGCGGGGACTCGGCTATAAAGTAATCGAAGCCGCAAACGGCGATGACGCCTTGATTACCGCAAGACAAACTCCCGAAACCATAGACTTGATTTTAACCGATGTAGTCATGCCGCAATTGGGCGGTAAAGAGTTATCCGAAAAACTGAAATTAGAGAGACCGAACATCAAGGTGTTATTTCTTTCTGGTTATACAGCGGATTCGATTGTCCATCACGGCGTGCTGAAAGAAGGCGTGGCTTTCCTGCATAAGCCGTTTACCTCAACCGAACTCGCGCAGATGGTGCGCGCCGTATTGAACCCCGCAAACGAATCACGCCAATAAGAAGCGGAATCGCTATGGACTTTCAGAGAGGTCGAAAGCAAGCAGTGGCTGAAAAAGAAGCGCGCGGTTTTCCGGTGAATGTAGGTAATAGCAATCGCAGAGTCCGCTGTCTTGAGAATAATGTCGCGCTTAACCCATAGAGGCTTGGTTTTAGCTCTAAAATTGATTTCCGTCCAAACTGAATATTTCTCAAAGCGAAATTTTCGCCAATCTTTGGGAATTATTTCTCAAAAACTTTCGCATTAAGAAGCAACCATACGAATTTATTAGATTTATAGGTGGCACAAAGATTGCTAGTTCACTTTTGGAGCAGATAGTAAGTCAAAAGCTATTGCACGCTGGCATCAGGAAAGTAGCAAGATTAATGGCAAAGAAAGAATTCAAAATTAACGGGAGAAATAAGCGAACAGCATTGCGCTTGCTCTTTGTTATTACTGCGCTTCTAATCCAACAGACTTCTGCGTCGGCTTTTTATCTTTGTGACAGTTTCTTGAATTCCACAGTCAAAAAAGGAAATTGTCGTTGCTGTCCGCCTGAAAAATCGACAGATTTCAGTAAAGCCCATGACCGAATGGGGGCAATGAAAAATGCTCACTGTAAAGCTATTTCAAAAACGTCTTCGCATCAACCGAATGCCGTTTCTCTCAATGAGACTGCTAAAATATCTCGTTTGATTCAGGTTGACGAACCATTCTCAATCCCACGTGTCTGTTGCCAAGTTGAGAAGCCCAAAACACAGCCCATAAGCCTGAGAGTTCCTCTTCAAACTGAGGATGATGTTGCAACTCCACCTGCTGAAATCAGTTCCAGCTATCAAGGTTCGACTCTACCCATCGCAGCAAATTATTACCCACGTACCAGACCGGTCTACCTCGTTCTATCGATTTTCCTAATCTAAAAAAGCCAGCCGCGTCATCTCTATAGCACTGTTTATTTTTATAAATTTCGATTGTTTCTCTTATTGAGACAGGCGACTAGAGCCGCCATGTGTCTTGATAAGACGCCAGTCAACGAGGTTTTTCGATGAAATCGAAATTGTTTCATGCGATGACTGCCTGGGTCTGCGCTCTTGCTTTAACCAGTGTAAGCGTCCTGGCACAAGAATCCGCGAAAGACGCCTCACCAGCGGTCAGCGGAAAGGATACCAAGGCACTTCAGATTCAGGAGCAACCAGAACGCATTTCACTTCGCCAATTAATTGAGCAAGGGTTGTCTAACAATCCTGAGATTAAGTCAATGGAGCGCAGCATTGATATGATGCGGGCGCGGATTCCTCAAGCCAAGGCATTGCCTGAACCGATGTTGAGTTTTGGTTATATGGGCAACATCACGCCCATCCCGCCGTTCGACATTCAAAAAGATGACCCGTCGAGCGGTCGCGCCATCAGCCTCAGTCAAGAATTTCCACTGTGGGGTAAACGCGAACTCAAAGGCAAGATGGCTTCAATGAATGCTGAAGCCGAATGGTGGTCTTATGAACAGACGCGACTCAATGTCGTCGCCGAAATCAAAGATGTCTATTTCGAGTTGTTTTATCTGGATAAAGCGATTGAGGTCGTAACCGGAAATAAAGCTCTGCTTGGGAAATTCGCAAAAATTGCCGAGGCACGCTATGCAGTAGGAAAAGGTATCCAGCAGGATGTCTTAAAAGCTCAGGTTGAGATTTCAAAACTTATTGAGCAACAAACCATTTTAGAGCAGCGCCGCCAGATTGCCACCGGGCGAATGAACAGTTTGCTCTATCACGATGTGCAATCATTTATCGGGAGAACCGAGGAGATTAAAGCGCAACCAGTCCCTTTTACCTTAGGCGAGGTTAAGGAGTTGGCGCTTGCCAACTACCCATTGCTTAGAGCGCAAAAAAGCAAGATCAGTCGCGAACAATTCGCCATTGAATTAGCCAACAAAGAGTTCTACCCCGATGTCACCATCTCCTTCAATTACCAGAATCGCCCGGCAATGCCCGATATGTACGGTGTAATGGTCGGCGTAAAACTACCGGTCTTTCCAGGCCAGAGGCAGCGACCGGCAGTTACTGAAGCCGCCTCAGCAAAAGCGACTGAAGAGAAACGATTACAGAGCATGATTACCTTGCTGGCGTACAAAGTTCAGGAAAAATATCTCGCTGCAAAGACAGCCGAAAAACTTGTGAGTCTTTACGGAACCACCGTCATTCCGCAGTCCTCACTGTCACTGGAATCAGCCATCGCCGGATACGAAGTGGGCAGCGTCGATTTTCTCACTCTGCTCGATAACCTGACGACGCTACTCAATTATGAGTTGAGTTATTACGAACAAGTCAGCAACACCGAAAAGGCGGTTGCCGCATTAGAGCCTCTTGTAGGGCGCACGCTCAGACCGTGAGGTTCTTGATCAATAACCCATACCTCACCGAACAGCTATTCGGAAGGTTATCAAAATGAAAAAGTTAGAAAAGGAGACCTTATGAAAACTACAGATAACCCAATCACAATCAATTCAATCGCAAAAGCCACTACTTCGATAATTGTACTGGCATTGCTCATTGGCATTTTGAGCCTGCCAATTCTCGCTCGCGGCTATGAGGCTTCTGAAAATCAGGACGAGCACAAAAGTCACCATGAAAAGGCTGCCACTAAAGAGACCTCAACCGGCAAAAAGGGAGTATTTCATCTGACAGAAAAGACCTTTGTTGGTGATGTAGTCCTCAAGCCAGGAATGTACCAGGTGCAACATGTCGAGCAAGGCAGTGAGCACGTCCTTGTATTTAATGAAATGGAAATGTCCGCAGGCTATCGAATGGGCAATACGCCTGTTGGTAAGGAGGTCGCTCGCCAGACCTGCAAGGTTGAGCCAGTCAATAAAGCGGTGAGTAACACCAAACTCACACTACGCACAAACGCAGCGAATATGAAATCCATCGGTGAGATTCAAATAGCCGGTGAGAGGGTCAAGCACATCCTTTGAAAGGACGTATGACTGACGAATAAAAGAAGGGAGAAGATATGAAAACCTCAATTCAAACAACAGACGAAATCAGGGATTCTCAGGTCACCTTGCCGGTCGAATTGCCAACTGACAATGAAGATGGAAAATCACCAATCTCCGAAAAGCCTGATTTGCTGATAGGCGAACCGGAGCCAGAAATTAGTAAGCCGGAAGAGTCGCCCAAACCGGAAGGTACTCCGGAATTGCAGACCTCGGATGCCGTCCAGCCAAGCCATCCTTCGTCAAAGAGAAAAGCGGTTTCGCGGGTTATCTTCATCCTTTTGATACTCGCTCTTGTCACAGTTGGTTATTTGCAGAGAGACCGGCTGTCAAAGTTTTTTGCTGCCTCGGCGGGGTCTGCGAGTGTCCCGAAACCTGAGCGTAAGGTGCTCTACTGGCAAGACCCGATGCATCCGGCTTACACATCTGATAAACCCGGCAAAGCCCCTGATTGTGGAATGGATTTGGTGCCGGTTTATGAAGACGGGATGGATGAATCCAGTTTGCCCGATGGGACATTTAGAATTAGTCCAGAAAAGCAGCAGTTAATCGGCGTCACCTATGGCGAAGTAACTTACAAAAGGGTCTCCAGAGTGCTGAAGGCGGTTGGCAAAGTAGACTACGATGAGACGAAGATTGTCCGCGTTCACCCGAAAGTCGAAGGCTGGATTGAGAATGTTTTTGTGGATTTTGTCGGCAAAGAGGTCAAACAAGGACAGCCGCTTCTCAGCATCTACAGTCCTGAACTGGTTTCCACACAGCAAGAATATCTGATTGCCCGGAAGGGTCGCATCGAACTGAGTGAAAGTCCGTTTGCCGAAGCGGTTTCCGGCTCGGACTCTCTCTATGAAGCGACCCGCCGACGGCTGCAACTTTGGGACATCTCGGAAGAGCAGATTCAAGAGCTTGAGAAACGCGGCACGCCAACCAAGGCGATGGCGCTCTACGCTCCGGCAGATGGCTTTGTGCTTGCGCGCAACGCCTATGCAAAACAGCGCGTCACGCCGGATGTCGAACTCTATTCCATTGTCGATCTGTCAACCGTCTGGCTGGTTGCTGAAATTTATCAGAATGAAGCGCCAGACATTCGCATCGGTCAAACCGCAACTTTCACGCTCTCTTATTTCCCTAACCAAACCTTTAAAGGCAACGTGGCATACATCTATCCGCAAATGGATAACGAAACACGAACCTTGAAAATTCGCATTGATGTAGCGAACCCACAAATGCTCTTAAAACCGGAGATGTACGCCAATGTTGAAATCCAGATTGATTACGGCAAACAAATTGTCGTGCCGCAGGAAGCCGTCATGGATTCGGGTTCTGAACAGATGGTTTTTGTGGGATACGAAGGCGGCTACCTCGAACCTCGCAAAGTTCAATTGGGTGAGAATGTAGATGGACACTTCATCGTATTGAGTGGACTGAAGGCGGGCGAGCGCATTGTCACCTCGGCTAACTTCCTGATTGATTCCGAAAGTAAATTGAAGTCGGCTGCCGCAGGAATGGGAATGCCTGGAATGAATCATGGCGGCTCGCCAGCGGACACCCAAAAACCTGCAGCAGCAGATCACTCACAGCATCAGCAAGGGGGGCAATCTTTGCCGCCAATAAAACCTGAAAATCACTCGCAACATCAACCGAAGACGCAGAAGCAAGCAGATCACTCGCAGCACCAACCGAAGGTGCAGAAACCTGAAGATCATTCGCAGCATCAGCCGAATGGCGGTTCCGCCCCGCCGCAAGCGCAGAGCAACGCTCACTCGCAACATCAAGCGAAACCTGCGCGCAAAGTCCTTTACTGGTACGACCCGATGCACCCGGATTACAAATCCGCTAAGCCCGGTAAAGCGCCCGACTGCGGCATGGATTTAGTCCCGAAATATGACGGCGAAAAATGAGCCAATAAGGAGCAGCGATGATTAATCGAATTATAGATTTTTGCGCCAACAATAAATTCATTGTCTTCCTGTTTATTGGCATGGCAACCCTGAGCGGCATCTGGTCGATGAAAAACATCACGCTCGATGCTATCCCAGACCTTTCCGATACTCAGGTCATTATCTATGCCAAATGGGATCGCAGCCCAGACATTATGGAAGATCAGGTCACCTACCCGATTATCTCTTCCATGTTGGGTGTGCCCAAGGTGAAAGACATTCGCGGGTTCTCCGATTTCGGCTACTCTTACGTCTATATCATCTTTGAAGAAGGCACAGACATCTATTGGGCACGTTCGCGAACGCTTGAGTATTTGAGCAACATCCTGCCGCGTCTGCCTCAAGGGGTAAATGTCGAATTAGCCAAGGATGAAACGGCAGTCGGCTGGGTTTACCAATATGCGCTAGTCGATCAAAGCGGAAAACGCAATCTTGCCGAATTGCGTTCGCTTCAGGACTGGCATCTGCGGTACGAATTGCAATCCATCCCTGGTGTCGCAGAGGTCGCGCCGATTGGCGGCTTTGTCCGCCAGTATCAGGTAAACCTCGACCCAAATGCACTGCTGGCTTACAAAATTCCGATAGATAAAGTCGTCGAAGCGATCAAGGGCGGCAATAACGACGTTGGCGGCAGGTTGGTTGAATTTTCGGGAGCCGAGTACATGGTGCGTGGTCGCGGCTATATTCGCTCGGTCACGGACATTGAAAAGATCGTTGTCGCTAACAATCTGAAAACGGGGACACCCATACTGGTCAAGAACCTCGGACGAGTTGTTTTGGGTCCAGATTTAAGGCGTGGCATCAGTGAACTGGATGGGACGGGCGAAGCGGTTGGCGCCATCGTCATTATGCGATCAGGGGAAAATGCGCTCAAGGTTATTGAGCGGGTGCGGGCAAAAATCGCCGAACTGGAACCGACCTTGCCGGAAGGCGTGAAGATTGTCACAACCTATGATCGCGGCGAGTTGATCGAACGGACAATTGAAACGTTGAAGGAATCGCTTACGGAGGAGTTAATCGTTGTCAGTGTCATCATCCTGATTTTCCTCTGGCATTTTTCGAGTGCCCTCGTGCCGATTGTCACCATCGTGGTTGCCGTCATCACTTCTTTCATTCCGATGTTTGGCATGAATATCACTGCCAACATCATGTCGCTTGCCGGAATCGCTATCGCCATCGGCGCAATGGTTGATGCTTCTATCGTGGTGGTTGAACAGACACATAAGAAGCTTGAACATTGGGAAGCGGAAGGGCGCAATGCCGATTTCAAATCCATCCTGATAACCGCAGCCAAAGAGGTAGGCGCACCGAGTTTCTATTCGCTGCTGGTCATCGCTATTGCTTTCCTGCCCATCTTCGCCCTCGAAGCCCAGGAAGGTCGTCTCTTTAAACCGCTCGCTTATACCAAAACTCTGGCGATGACCTCAGCGGCATTTTTGTCTATCACCTTCGTGCCGGCGCTGGTGGTGTTTCTGATGCGCGCCAAACGGTTCACCTTCCGACCGCGCTTTTTATCGGGAGTGGTCAACTTCTTTCTCGTTGGCAAGATTTATAGCGAAGAGAAGCACCCGATCAGCCGCTTGCTAATGGGAATTTATAATCCGGTTGTGAAATGGGTATTGCGGCACCGCTGGGCGACGATTTTTTCCGCGCTGCTGCTCGTTCTGCTGACTATACCGGTTTACAACCGCCTCGGTTCGGAGTTTATGCCGCCGCTTGATGAAGGCGCGTTGCTCTATATGCCGACGACGATGCCCGGAATATCAGTTACAGAATCGCAGAGGCTGCTGCAAGTGCAAGACAAGATCATCAAATCATTCCCAGAGGTCGAGCGCGTCTTCGGCAAAGCCGGTCGCGCAGAAACCGCCACCGATCCTGCACCTTTTTCGATGATGGAAACCGTCATCGTCTTGAAACCACAGTCCGAATGGCCCAAGACTCCGCGATGGTATTCCAGTTGGGCACCCAACTGGGTGCAGGGGATTTTGCGGCAAGGTTGGCCTGACCATAAGAGCACAGAAGAGTTGATTCATGGCCCCGGCGGACTCAACGAAGCAATGCAAATTCCCGGCGTCGTGAATGCCTGGACGATGCCGATAAAAGCCCGTGTGGATATGCTCACAACCGGCGTCCGAACCCCTGTCGGCATCAAGATTCTCGGCGCTGATTTGAACAGGATTCAAGAGTTGGGTCAACACCTCGAGATGGCGCTCAAAGAGGTTCCCGGAACGGCAAGCGTCTTCGCTGAACGCACGGCGGGCGGTTACTTTCTTGATTTCGACCTCAAGCGCGAAGAGCTTGCGCGTTACGGTCTCACCATTGACCAAGCCAATATGGTAGTGATGTCGGCCATCGGCGGTGAGAATGTCACAACGACGGTTGAAGGGCGCGAACGCTACCCGGTCAACGTTCGCTATATGCGCGACTATCGCAGCACCATTGAACGGTTGAACCGGACGCTGGTTCCGACGATGGACGGGCAGCAGATTCCCATCTCGCAAATCGCCGACATCAAGGTGCAATCGGGTCCGGGTATGATCCGTGACGAAAACGGTCGGTTGAGTGGCTATGTTTATGTTGATGTTTCGGGAACCGATGTCGGCAGTTATGTCGCCAATGCCAAGCAAGTGCTCCGCGAGAAGTTGCAACTGCCGCCGGGTTACACGCTGACCTGGAGCGGTCAATATGAAAATATGGAGCGCGTCAGACAACGCTTAATGGTTGTCGTGCCAATTACCATCTTCATCATCTTCCTGCTGCTTTATTTCAACACCCGCTCCTATGTGAAAACCTTCATTGTCTTCCTCGCGGTTCCCTTCTCGGCAATCGGCGCAATCTGGTTGCTTTACCTACTCGGCTACAACCTGAGCATTGCTGTATGGGTTGGGTTGATTGCGCTACTAGGTGTTGATGCAGAAACCGGTGTCTTCATGCTGCTCTATCTTGATCTCTCTTATGACGAAATGCGCTCGAAAGGATTGATGAAGAACAGGGAGCAGTTGCACGAAGCGATCCTGAACGGCGCAGTGAAACGGTTGCGACCAAAATTCATGACCGTGATGGTTGATTTCATCGGCTTGGTGCCGGTGATGCTCGCCGTAGGCACCGGCGCGGATGTGATGAAGCGTATCGCGGCACCCTTGGTCGCGGGAATGTTTACCTCATTCATTATGGAGTTGGTGGTTTATCCGGCGATTTATGAAATCTGGAAATGGCATACCGAAGTCAAAAGGGCTTCAACGACGTCGGTGGCGCTGGCTTATCAAGAATAGGAGAGGTTATGAACGCGAATCACCGCAAAACCTGGGTTCGAGCTTTTACACTGACAATCTTGATTGTCCTCATCTTGACCGGAGCGGAAATCGCCAACGGCCAATCGACGGCGGTTACGGATGATCCGGTTTTGCGAGCCATGAAGAGCATTGAATCGAGCGTTAGCGCTCGCCATCAGGCTGCGGAAAAAGTGATTGCGGCTTCGCGGTTAATCGATGCGAGTTCTCAGGCTAAAAAAGTCGGCGAGATCGGACGAGCCACGGAAATATTGAAAGAGGCGCAGAAAATCGCCGCAATGGAAGACCAAAGCGAACGTGGCGGCTTGTTAGGTGAACTGCATAAGCGTGTTGATCATGAATTGAAGGCGCTTGCTCCGCAAGCCAACCCTTCGCCGATATTGATAAAGCCTGAAAAGACTTTCTTCTATGCGCTGAAAGCGACGGCGAAAAGTAGACTCAACCAATACTACAGAACGCTCGCTCCAATTCTTGAGGAAGAGCGCCTGCCGGTCGGGCTGTTATCAGTGGCTTTCGTGGAAAGCCGATTTAATCCGCTGGCGCTGTCTCCGAAAGGGGCACGGGGAATGTGGCAGTTTATGCCCGCAACCGCAGCGCGCTATGGCTTAACGGTTGAACCCGCTAATGATCATCGCACTCATGTGGAGCATTCTACTCGCGCCGCGGCGCGTTACCTGCGCGACCTTTATCGTCAATTCGGGGATTGGAAATTAGCGATTGCGGCATACAACGCCGGGGAAAACCGCGTGCAACGCATCATCAACAAAACCGGCATACGAGATTTTGATGAGATGTCACGGCGTGGTTTATTGCCCTTGGAAACGCGTAACTATGTTCCAGCGGTGATGAGCGCCTGGTCACAGTTACAGGCAGGAAAATCACTCCGGACTTCAGCCGGAATGGAATAACAATAACTGGTGGAAGGTTGTGAGGCGTGTTTTTTTCATAGTCGGCGCACGCTGACCGCTTCCATACGTGAGCCAGCAAGACTCGATGTAAAACAACGATGAAAGGAGAATCATGATGAAACTTGATATACGCGCTTTTGCTATTGCCTCGGCACTGATTGCGGCAACTCTGTTTGTTGTATGTGCTTTCTTTGTCGCCATCGCGCCGAAAGAGACGACCGCGATAGCCGGGCATCTTATTCACGCAGATTTAAGTGGCATTGTACGGTCACTAACTTGGGGCAACTTCTTCGGCGGCTTGGCGGGCTGGACACTTGGAACCGCTAGTGTCGCGGGTGCTACCGCCTGGCTCTATAACCACCTCACCCGGTCTCAAGCATTGAAGTGAGCAGTGGCGGTTTAAGAAAAGAGGCAATCATGCAATTTCAAACAGTAGAAGCAAGTAAAACCAGAAGCCTGATGGCGCGTGATCGATTCAGCGGAGCGCAGATCAGATTTGGTGTAATGGGATCAGCGGGTGGTGACTTCGCTCCCTCCTGTTTGGAACGGTGTCGAAAGCTTGGACGCGCTATAGCAGAGAGTGGTTGCTGTTTATTAACCGGAGCCTGCCCCGGTTTACCGCACGAAGCAGTGCTTGGAGCAAAGGAAGTCGGCGGTCATGTGGTTGGCATTTCTCCCGCAGTTAGTCTTAAAGAACATATTGAAACCTTCGACTCTCCGTATCAAGAGTATGATGTTTTGATTTTTACCGGGTTGGGTCTGATGGGTCGCGAGTTAATCAATATCCGCAGTTGCGACATCGTGCTCGTAGTCGGAGGAAGGTCAGGCACGCTCGGGGAATTTTCAATAGCCTATGAAGAGGGCAAGTTAATTGGTGTACTGAGCGGCACGGGGGGCATTACCAGTACGTTGCCGGCATTAGAAGCGGCTTTAGGCAAAAAGACCGGTGCGGAAGTTATCTATGATGCCAACCCGGATCATTTGATTGAACTTTTATTGCGGCGTTACCAGTCTGACAGTTATGTCTGTCCATGTCATCCGCAAGGTGTTGCCTCACGCTGCCCTGAAGGAAGTTGCAAATGATAAAAGTGAAGGATAAGTTGGAGCAAACTGGGTTGAGCAACGAATTATCGTTTGCCTGGCACACCTTGTCATCAGAAAAATCGCTTGAAGGGATGCAGGCAACTGTCGAAGGTCTTTCAACTGAGGAAGCGGCGCGTCGGTTTGATCAGTATGGGGCAAATGCCTTGCGTGAAGCGGCGGCGATTCACCCGCTTGCCATCCTAGTCAATCAGTTCAACAGTCTGGTCATCTGGCTATTAATCGGCGCGGGGGTTATCTCAGGGTTGCTCGGTGAATGGATTGATTGTCTGGCGATTCTAGCGATTGTCATTCTCAACGCGCTCATTGGTTTCTATCAGGAATATAACGCCGAACGCGCCTTGGTCGCCCTGAAAAAACTGACTGCGCCACGCGCTAAAGTTCGACGCGACGGGCGCGTTGTCGTGCTTCCTGCCATTGAAATTGTTCCCGGCGACATCATCGAACTCGAAGCCGGTGACTTGGTTCCGGCGGATGGTCGTTTACTGCATGCCGCATCGCTCAAAAGCATGGAAGCCGCTTTAACCGGCGAATCGGAGACCGTCAACAAAGGGGCTGTCACCCTCAATCAGAAAGATTTACCCATCGGAAACCGCATGAACATGGTTTATATGGGAACCAGCATTGCCGCAGGCACTGGGGTAGCTATTGTGATTGCTACAGGAATGGAGACCGAGTTTGGCCGGATTGCCAGGTTATTAGAAGAAGCTGCGCTTGACGAAGGTACACCCTTGAAGAAACGGCTCGAACGGGTCGGGCGAATGCTGGTATGGGCATCGCTGGTTATCGTTGGGGGAATTTTCATTTTAGGGTTTTTGCGAGGCATACCGTTGTTTGACTTGTTTCTTACTTCAGTAAGCCTCGCCGTTGCTGCCGTGCCCGAAGGATTGCCGGCTATCGTCACGGTGGCGCTGGCGCTCGGAGTTCAACGAATGGCGCGACGGCGTGCCCTGATTCGTAAACTTCCCGCTGTCGAAACGCTGGGTTCTACGAATGTCATCTGCACGGATAAGACCGGTACGCTCACGGTTGGCGAAATGACCGTGCGCGAATTGCTTGTTGCCGAACGACGATTTTCCGTAACTGGAGAAGGCTACACGCCATCAGGCGAGGTTTTAGCCGATGGCATTGGTTTAAATGAGAAACAATCCGACATCGCTCATCAGTTGTTTATGATTTTGGTAGGTTGCAATGATGCCCATCTTTTACAAGAGGGAGAGAGATGGAGCGTCATTGGTGATCCAACGGAAGGTGCCCTTTTGACAACCGGGATGAAGATTGGCGTGCTTCAAAGTGATATTCAAAATCGCCATCCGAAAGTTCGGGAATTTCCTTTTGATGCCGACCGGAAATGCATGTCCGTGGTGCGCAGAATGGCAGATGGAAGTATGCAGGCAATGGTCAAAGGCGCGCCCGATATTTTATTGGAGCGCTGCACACATATTCTTGGCGCTGACGGTCTTCGACCGATTAGCGAGATAGACCGTCAATTCGTAATGGCTCAGATCGCTGCGATGGCTCAAGGCGCGCTCAGGGTTCTGGCTGCGGCTTATCGGATTGTTGATTCAGCCGAGATCTATCAAGCAGAAGCCGATGACATCGAGCGCGAACTCATCTTCGTAGGGCTTGCAGGAATGTATGACCCACCGCGCGCGGAAGTTAAAGATGCCGTGAAGCGTTGCCGCAGCGCCGGTATCCGCGTCGTAATGATTACCGGTGATCATCCCCGCACGGCGTTGGCAGTGGCGCGTGAATTGGGTATTGCAAAGGATGATGACCAGGCGCTCAACGGCAGCGATCTCGATCAACTATCAGACATTGAATTACAGGAGCGGGTTTCTCAAACCCTAGTTTATGCCCGTGTGAGCGCCGCCCACAAACTGCAAATTGTTCGGGCATGGCGGGCACAAGGGGCAGTCATTGCCATGACCGGCGACGGCGTCAATGATGCGCCAGCAATCAAAGGGGCAGACATCGGTATTGCAATGGGCAAGACCGGTACAGAGGTGACCAAAGAGTCGTCGGATATGATCATCACCGATGACAACTTCGCCTCTATCGCCGCTGCTGTCGAAGAGGGACGAGGCGTTTACGATAATATTAAGAAGACGCTTCAATACTTGCTCGCTGGAAACTTCGGCGAACTGCTTTTAATGACCGTCAGCGTGTTAATAGGCTTGCCAATACCCCTGCTGCCAATTCACCTTTTATGGATCAATATGGTGACCGATGGGCTGCCTGCACTGGCTCTGGCTATGGACCCGATTGACCCCGAAGTCATGCAACGCCCCCCTCGCCGGAGCAGCGAATCGTTTACGGATCGAAACTTTTTTATAACTATGACCGTCACTGGAATGCTTACGGCGGGTGTAACGTTTGCCGTGTACCTATATGGATTAACCTATGAGAATTTAGAGATGGCCAGAACGCACACTTTTGCGACCTTGGTTTATGCTGAGATTCTACGATCTTTTGGCTGCCGCAGCGAAACGAAATCTCTCTGGATGGTCGGCATCTTCTCGAATCTAAAACTTGCCTGGGTAGCTGGTTTAGCGATTGCTTTTCAACTCGCGACGCACCATAACCAAACCCTTTGCCGGTTTTTCAAAAACACTGAGGTGTCATGGACAGAATGCTTCGTTTTATTAGCCATTGGCGCAATCCCGCTTGTGGCGCTTGAGGTTTTTAAAGTTATTCGGCGGCATTACGAGCCACCGAAAAATGAGCAACCGAAAATCACAACTGGCCGGTTACTCACACGGGAGGAAATATGAAAAGAGTTTTGTTTGCAATGATCTTATTCATCTTGTCGGTGCCAATGATCGCGCAGGCGCAAAGTTTTGAGTTTTCCGTTGAGCACGAACACACCCTGTGGGATTGTCGGGGCAAACTTCTGATCACGGCGGATAAGATCGAATACCAAACGCCACATAAAGAAGACGCTCGCGTCTGGCAATACCAGGCGATTCGTCAGATTAAAGTGGTCTCGCCCACAAAATTGGAGATTACCAGTTATGAAGACCAAAAACGCCTGCTCGGACGTGATCGGATTTTCAAATTCAAACTCCTTGACGGACAAATCACACCGGAAATCAGCACACTCTTTGTAAAGAAGACCGATTATCCTGTTGCAACCAGTGTCATTCCAGAAACTGCTGAACCGCCGAAGTATGAACTTGCTGTAAAACACCTGCATACCTTTGGCGGCTGTGAAGGTTTCTTGAAGATTTATTCGGATCAGGTGGTCTATCAATCAACCGATAAGGCGGAAAAGTCACGCTACTGGCAGTGGGGTGATATTCAAAGCATCAGCCGCTCTGGAGCTTACCGCTTCTCACTTTCAAGCTTTGAACGACATTTTGCCGGACAGACCAAAACATTTAATTTCGAGTTAAAAGAGCGAATGGAAGAAGTCGTTTATGATTACTTATGGGGAAAAATTAATAAGGTGACCTATCCGCTTCCCAGTGGTCAGGAAAAATAAAAAAGCGAGAGACCGGATGACCTCTCGCAAACTGAAAATTACAATGGAGCTGAGGGGATTCGAACCCCTGGCCTCGTGAATGCGAGCCACGCGCTCTGCCAACTGAGCTACAGCCCCGTTTGTCGAAGTAAAGATGTTACGGAACCACAGGGCGGCTGTCAACCAATCAGCAAAATTCCCGCTTGTTAAAAATTTCGTTGACCAATTTACGACATTTGTAGTAGATTCAACCTCAGCCGTAGTAAATTCATTTAGGGAGAACATCGTTGGCAAGAGAAAAGCCCATTAAGCTATCGAAATTTGAGATTGAAATCATGGATGCGCTCTGGGAACTCGGCAGCGGCTCGGTTCGCGAAATTCAAGAGTTATTGCCGCCCAAGAAGCGTCCTGCCTATACCACGGTGCAGACGATTATCTACCGCCTGGAAGAAAAAGGCGCGGTGCGTCGGGTCAAGAAAATCGGCAACGCCCACATTTTTGAACCGGTGGTTTCCAAACAATCGGCTTATCAAAGACTGGTCAATGACCTGCTTGATTTTTTCGGGGGGTCAGCGCGCCCCTTGATGGCGCACCTGGCAGAGGCAGGAAAACTCAGCCTCGAAGATATTCGCGAAATTGAAAATCTCATTGCCGAGAAACCTCGCGAAGCAGTTGAAAAATCCAAAGCGCCTAAAGATTCCAAACATCGCCGGTCGTAATCTTGTCGAAAGGAGTTTGTGAGCGATGACCTTTCACCAATGGCTCGCCGAATCGTCCGTTTCATTTTGGTCGCTAATTGCCAATCATTTATGGCAATCGACGCTTTTCGCTCTACTTGCTTGCGCGGCAATCTACCTGTTGAAAGGGAGTCCGGCGCGCGCCCGTTACGCGATATTGATTTTGAGTCTGGCAAAATTCGCGCTTCCTGCGGCATTTTTATTTTCGCTACTACAGCGCCTCGGCTTGCCCGATTTTTTCGCCAATCCATCAACCGAACCCAGTTTAATTTCGCAGGTGGCAGCGCCCGTCACCTATGGTGTTTATGAAGTCGTCGATTCCGCATCTGCCGCCACGGGTCATGGAGAGGTTTACTGTCTCCTTTCAATCCTCTGGTTGATGGGGTTTCTCGCTTTGACAGGGTATTGGGTCGGGCAACGGAGAAATTTTTCGCGCGCTGTAAAAGTCGGAAATCCGCAAACCGAGGGACGGGAATGGGATTCGCTCAAGCGCGTCAAATCCTGGTTGCTGATTAACCGCGAAATTCGCTTAATCATTTCAGCAAAGGTTTTTGAGCCGGGCATCTGGGGCGTCTTTCGTCCAACCATCGTTTTACCTGAAACCTTATCGGAGACCTTGAATCAGGAAGAGTTGGATGCGGTGATGATGCATGAACTGGTTCATTTATCGCGTCACGACAACCTATTGAGCAACCTGCAAATGTTTATCGGTTGTCTGTTCTGGTTCCACCCACTTGTCTGGTACATCGACAAGCGTTTGCTTGCCGAACGTGAGAGCGCCTGTGATGAAACGGTGATTGAACTTGGCGGCGCACATGGCATTTATGCCGCCAGTTTACTCAAAGTTTTGCAATTTTGTCTGGGGCTGCGAGTTGCCGGGGTTTCGGCAGCTTCGGGTTCAGACCTCAAAAGGAGAATAGAAAAAATTATGGCACACGAAGTAAAAACCAAATTGGCGTTGTCACATCGCGCCATCGTCGGCATGGTGGCAACTACGCTGGTGATTTTTTCCATCGCCGCAGGCGTTTTCAGCCGCGATCATTCCGCATCGCAAATTAAAAATGGGGTCAGCGGCGGCATTCCGGGTGGGGTTGAAGGCGGCATCAGTGGTGGCGTTGCGGGTGGCGTTGAAGGCGGCGTCAGCGGCGCTGTCGTAGGCGGTATCGCAGGTGGCATCGAGACTTTATCACAAAATGACAATGCGCAACGGGTTAAAGATTTAATGGCTGAACTCGATAAAGCGCCGGAAATGAATCTGCAATTTGCCAATAAAAACGATACGCCGCTTGCCATCACGCAGGCATCCATCAAGGCAGTTCGTAATTTCGGAGTCTACACCAAACAGAATGGCAACTGGGTGCAATCCGATACCACCTATGCCGTGCGATTCAGTCTCAAGTTACTCAGCAACAGCAATCGCGCCATCCGAGGCATCGCGGTTGTCCTCAAAACCAAAGACGACGAAGAGCGAATGTATTTCGAGAGTCGCAAGCAGATGGTTGACCCTTACGGCGCTTACACCTTTAGTCCCGGTCGGTTCGTCAATCTGACAGCAGAGCCGACGGATATTACGGCGAGCGTTGTCGGCGTGATATTTAGTGATGGTGAGGTATGGGGCAAAGTTCCACCGCCTCCGCCTCCGCCACCACCGCCACCTGCACCGCTTGCTAAACCCGCGCCCCCTGCGCCACCAACAACCGAAGCGCCGCCCGAACCAACGCTGCCGCCGCTGCCGCCTGCGCCGCCCGATGGGGTTCGCAAATCCGGCGGCGTCTTGCAAGGCGCGGTCATTCATCGCGTCAATCCTGTGTACCCGGAAACCGCGAAGTCTGCGAAAATAACCGGCACGGTTTCGGTTGAAGTCACCATTGATGAACAGGGCGAGGTCATCAGCGCGCGAGCCACATCCGGTCATCCAATGTTAAGAGATGCGGCGGTTGATGCAGCGCGTCAATGGCGCTTCAATCCGGCGACGCTTCGAGGCGAACCGGTTAAAGTGAGCGGTACGTTGACCTTTAATTTTCAGACCGATAATTAACCGCTAAGGCAAAATTATCTTCAATCAGCCTGGTTGCACTTGTCCTGAAATTTCAACGGTTCAATGTGGAAGTGATTGAATTTAATTTTGCCTTAACACTTGACCTCGTTATTGCGTCGCTTCCTCAGCCGAATCGAAAGCTTCGTTGCCTGGTACTGACAAGGTTCTTTTTGAAGTTGGGTGTAGTAAGTTGCTGAAAACGATTAACAACAAAACCGGAAGCAACATCAGAGCAGGAGATAATCTTTTTTTCATTGTTCAACCTCTGCAAGGTACAGCTTGGGTTAGTACAAAATTCAGCCGTGCTCAATCGTAATTAAATTGAGGTATGCTTAATGACTTGGGAGTGAAGCTAAGTTGCTTTTGAAAATTTGAGTTTATCGTGTGAAATCGTTTTTCTACCTAATGCCTATTCAACAACATTAAGATTTACAAGGTATAGGTAATGTGCTTGCCCAACCGGAGAGGCTTCCATCCAGAACGGCGCGTATCCCGGTTGCCTTGCAAGGTAAAGCCCTTGAGAAGAGGGGATAACATTATCTACCTCGGTCAAAAATTCGACTAAAGGGTAGTGGTATCCTGGTCCCAAGTAGATTCCCCAGTAAATACCTTCATCCTGAAACCGAAGCAAAAATTTTCTTCCTGCTTGCACATAAGCCGAAAGCCCATTAATCGTGTTCTGGGTGCTGAAAGTCAAACCGGTGAAAAAGGCGAATTCCCCTGACACTTGGCCATCAGGATTGCGCGCTTGCAACTTAACGATTTCATCTATCGGTAATCGCTTGTTCGCTTTGTTGACTTTTAACTTCGTCGTCGGCGTCATCTCATCAAGGTAACTTTTCACCTTCACGCCATTGACCAACAAACTTGTCCCTTCAACAAAATTTTCCCCTTCGACGGTCAATAATTTTTTCACCATCGTCGCTTTGCTGATTTTCGGAAGCAAGGGGTCAGCCATCAAGCGTGTGGTTGAAGCCCAAGCTTTGGTCTGCGTAAACGGCGGGAGCAGACCGGGCAAGACCA